>DYRQ01000076.1 GCA_020718645.1 Verrucomicrobium spinosum | reverse complement strand
CCACCAGAAACACGTGCTGGAAGCCCGCGCTCCTTTTTGGAAAATCTCACGCCACGCTCGCAACGGCGCAGATGGAAAAGTAGAGTAGCACAGGCTTCCAGCCTGTGTTGGTCTCCGTCATCAGTGTTCATCAGTGTGGATCAGTGGTTGAAATTGCAGAACAACACCACGGAACACACGAAAGGGGAGCACCGACAGCTTAGCGGCGGCTTGCGACTCACCACCCGCAGGAGAGAAGTTCTTTCATGCTCATGGCATTTAAGACCGATGCGCAGGTTTCCCAGTCAGCGTCTTCCACTTTGCTATATTTAACATCAAACGGATTTCTTGTAGCTACGGTCCGGTCAATAAGCTGCTGGGCTGCTTGCTCGTCGTTGATGGCGACCTGCACCCACACATCTTCGAGCGTGTCCGGTATCTGTCCGAACAGGCCGTGAATTGCTTCGAGGCGATCGGCGAGCACTTTGTGGACGCGATCTTCGACAGAATCCCGGTAGCGGAGATTGGCGATCCAGATTTCGCTCCGAGATTGTCCAATACGCTGGATGCGACCCTTGCGCTGCTCAAGTCGCGTCGGGTTCCAAGGAAGGTCAATATTGATGAGCGTGCCTAGCCGTTGGAGATTCAGCCCTTCTGAGGCGGCATCGGTGCCGAGCAGGAGTTTGAGGTCGCCGCTGCGCACACGATCCTTAAGTATGTTGCGGTCGCACCGCTGGAATTTGCCGCCGCGCCAGAAACCAGCGCGGTTGCTCCCGGCGTAGAGGCCGATGTCCATCTGCGCAAACTCCGTGCGCTTCGCCATCTCGTCCCCGACCCATCGGACGGTGTCATAATACTGCGAGAAGAGGATACAACCCAGATCGAGCCAGCGCCGCTCGATGCCAGGATGCGTGCCGAGCAGGTAGCCCATGACCGCTTCGAGCTTCGGATCGTTGTTGCCTCCTTCTTCGAGCAGGCCGAGGCAACGGCGCAGCGATGTGATCTCCTTGTCCGTGAAGTTTGCGAAATCGTTGTCGCCCTGCGGTGGCCTGCCGACCTGTGCCGATTCCTCTTCCTCCGCATCATCATCTTCGTCGTCGTCCGGCAGATCCGGTTCCTCTCTGAGCAGTTTGCGGATGGTGCTGCGCCCAGCTTCCATCGAGCTGCCAATGCGGCGCAGCAGGAGCGTTTTGAAGAATCCCGCACCTCTCACCCTTTGCTGGAGTAGTTCGGAAAAATGCTCGGCTTCCTTATAGGCATCGCGGAGGTAACTGCCGAGCGCGAGCGCACTTTCGTTTTCCTCTCCGAACAGCTTCACCGTGACCTTGGGCAGAAAGTAACTGCCTGTCGCCGGATTGATCGTCGCTTCCAGATAGGCACGGGTGCGGCGCACGATGCACCGGAGCAGGGGATTGAAGCGTTTGCCATAGTTTGGGAGCAATCCGTGTAGCTGAACTTGTCGAATAGCGGGCGACAGTTGGTCAAGGCTCTCGGGTTTGAATTGCCAGCAGGTGTCGGCTGCCTCCAGGTTATTGCGAATGCGAGCGAATGCTTGATTTTCAAACCGCGACGGCAGGGGATCGCGGACATATTGCCAGCCCTCACGCACGTCATTCGTCGGCACAGCCTCATTACCCATCGCGATGTCCAAACAATGACTGGGACGATACCACCGGCTTGTCCGAGTCCAGCCACCGAGCACTCCCTCGTTGCCGTGGGAAAGAATGTGCAGGAGATCCCACGCCTCGACTGGATGCAACTGCACCGGAGTGGCAGTTGCCAACAACATGCTCTTCGTTTTCGGCCCGATCTCACGGAGAAAAGACATCAGCTTGTTGGGTTCAGCCTTCGTATTTATTTCATCAGGTCCAGCATCTACCTTCGGCACCTTGCGGCGGCGGGCGCGGTGTGCTTCGTCCACGATTACGCAGGTGTAGTTCCGACCGAGAAGTTGACTGACGGCTTCCGACAGACCTCGCACCACCAACCCCTGCGAAACGAGGCCGATCCGGCGCGGGCATTTACCGAGGGATTTGATGCCTTCTGAAGGATATTCCAAATCGTTTTCGTCCACCCACGCTCCTCCGTTCCACCGGGCGGAGGGGAGCGCGAGCAATTCCATCAGTTCATCCTGCCATTGTTGGAGCAAGGGCTTGGGGGCGAGCACTAGAATTGGGCCACCCTCTGGGTCGTCGAGCGCCATCAGCAGTGCGGCCATCGCAAGCTGGACAGTTTTTCCAAGGCCGACTTGGTCTGCGAGCACGAGGCGTGCTCCGCCGAGGCGGTGGCGCTCTAGCGCGAGTCGTGCGAAATATTTCTGGTGCGGCCAAAGCCCTTCCTGCTGGCGATAAACAGGTGTCTCCACAGCAGCGGCAGCGGCCACAGCAGTGGTGTCGGTGGTTTCCTTCAACTGCTCTGGCTCGACAACCTGACGCGAAATAATGCGCTGCACATCCTGCGCGATAAACGGACAACAGGCGAGTGGGATGGCGCGCGCATCGTTCCAGAGCGCGTCGAATTCTTCCTGCACCCACGCAACCGTTTCAGGGTCGGTGTCCTCCCACAGCAGCTCGTAGTTCACCTTCCAAGCCGAGGCGCTTTCGTTGACACTGCCGAGAAATGCCGTTGCCGAGCCATCCGCACGGCGCACCACGCCCGCCTTGCCGTGGATCAAGCCGAACGCGGAATCGGGCAGAACACGCACTTCGATCTTCTCGTTCGTGAGAGCGTCGTAGAGCGCACGGTAGCGTGGCTGTGCGCTGGGTGGCGCTTCCTCCGGCTTGCCGGAACACCAGCTCCGACGGAGCGCGGCTTGTGCTGCTGCTGCGGTCACGAGGTCCTGTGGATCGAGGTCAGAATTGCAGATGATGCGCACCTGGCCTGTGACTTTCGCGATGGCTTCCCCAGCTACTTCGAACAGACTGGAACGGAAATAGCCAGCGATCCGGTCGTAAGAAATCGCCCCTTCCAAGCGCTGTTTCAGCACCGCTTGGTCGAGGCGATGGCGACGGCTGGAATGGCGGCTAATAGGCATGGTTTAGTAGGCCGTCTTGAGTTTGCCGAGCCCAAGGACAAAGACCTTAAAACTGGTGGAGCGATTGACCTCCGGTTGCATCTTTTGGGCGATGTGTTCGGCCCTGACTATTTTGGCACGGGTGCCTGTGAGTTGATGGATCAAATCGGACGCATTCGTTAGCTCATCGGGATCTTTCTTCGCTAAACTTTTGAACTGCTGATGCCCACAAGCCTTTGGGTAAGCATCAGCCACGGCATCCAAATCGCCCAAGAACCAGCTTTCCAGCTCCTGACAGACAAGCCGGATAAGATACACCGGCGCATCGGTGGGAACCATGTCCACCAGCTTTCGCTTCAGTGCCGCACAATCCCCTCCGTCATTATCGCGCAGAATGACAAACCTTACGCCGGGCTCCTGCCATTCACGCATTTTCCGTGGATAGGATGCCTCCAAGTCAGTTTTCCCGTTGTGGTTGAGGATAAGCCAATCCTCATGTTCCCGAAAGTCAGGGCACAGTTTGGGCAGTAGTTGGCGCAGGGTCGCCCCCATGGACCTCTCCTCCGTCATGAAAATGATACGCCCTTTCATTGTGGCGGCAGCGTCTTGCTGTTGAAGAGACCTTGGTTCCACACCTGGCCGGGGAGATCGCCCCCTTTGATGAGGCGGACGAGGAGGGGAACCTCAGCTGCTCGATGAACACTCGTGGATCCGTTCTCTTTTTCCAGCCAAAAGATACTTTCCAAGGGCACAGCATTGAGGAAATCCGGCGAATGTGAGGATACAAATACTTGCCCACCTCGTTCCGAATATTGCTGGAATTCCTCCGCCAGCACCGCCATAAGTTCAGGATAGAGTTGATTCTCTGGTTCTTCTACGCAGAGAATGGGATGTGGCTTAGGATCAGCGAGTAGCACCAAATACGCGAACATTTTGATGGTCCCATCCGACACATTTTTATCAATAAAAGGATCAACAAAGGCGCCATCACGATACCGCATCAGCAGGCGCCCATCCTCGGTGACTGTGACCGCAATATCCGAAACTCCTGGCACCCGTTCCTGCATCCGTCTTTTGATAGAATCAAAGGCCTCGCTGTGCTTCTCATAGAGATAACGGGCCATAGAGGGCAGGTTGTCTCCACTGGGCGATAAATGCTCCGCATCTTCTTCCTCTTTGTCTCCACGGGCACTATTGATGTGAAAATCTGAGATATGCCAATTTTCGATGAGTTGCCGGAAAGCTGAGGCGGCTTTGAAGCGCTCGAACTGCCCTAATCCCTTGATGGCAAGCGTCTCTTCGGAATCCAACTTTTGTGACTCACGGGTGAGCTCCGAGTCGGATTTATCAAAATCCTCCTCGTTGTTGATGGCGTAACCTTCGCCCAAGGCAAAATCAATGAAGTGGAAAGGTGATCCGTGGCGGCCCCGCTTGTAGCGAAGAATCTCCCGTTTCACGATGGCCCCTTTACCTGCCACCTCCCCTATTTCCAAGCGATAGGTGACGAGGCGATTTGTCCCGGCGATATCGAGGCGAAATTGAATTTCGATTTCCAAATCTTCTTTATCATGGCCTCGGCTGAGCACTTCCCGCAAACCATTGCGCCCTCCTTCGATGTTCAGGGCAGTGCGCACATTTTTGGCGAGACAGTTTTTTAGAAAGGCAAACACTCGGAACAGGGTGGTTTTACCTGTTCCGTTACGGCCCACAAAAACGCAATAAGCCGGGATATTAATAATTTCAACATCGCGCAGAGCTTTGAAGTTTTTAACTCGGATGGTTTCGATATTCATGAGAGGGATGATGTTAAGCTTGGTCGTTGCGGAGACGACCGGCGAGGATGCGGGCGGCTTCGCTGTCGGCTATCCATTCGCTCATGCCTTTGGCGTTTCCTAGCGCGGCGAGCCATTCGAGCAGGCTCACAAAGCGTTCGCGCTGGCCCCAGTAGCCTTGGCCGAAGGTGTCGCGCAGATATTGGCGCCCGGGCTCGGGGCTGTTATCTGCCGCCACGGTCTCGCGGATGGCGAAGAGCAGATGGCGAAGCGGCGATGCGGCAAAAGGATGGGCCGCTCCGGCGGCGGCGCGTCCGCGGCGGGTTGGGAGCACCTCGGCGGTGGCTCCGCCGACCTGCGCTAGGCCAGTAGTGCCGAAGCCGCTGGGGGTGTGCATCCGCGTGCCGTTGGCCTGATCGCTCTTGAGCAAGGGCCGGATGTCGGTGACGCCGAAGCCGCGGGCCAGCTCCTCATACATGCCTTTGCGGCGCTCGCCACGGCTCTCGATATCGAGGGCTCGGAGGTAGTAGCGCTCGACGAGCGAAAGCTCCCGCCAATGGGCATCGAGGCCGCGGGGGACGAGCAGGTCGCAGGCGATGGTGATGGCTCGTTCGATGACGGTCTGGAAATCGCTCTTCGTGCTCCTGTCGCGCACGGCGAAGACTTCGTGCTCCACCTCCTTGCCATCGAGCGTGGCGTATTGCGTGAGGACTTTGAGCGCGGCGGCGTAGGCGGCGAGCTGGTAATCGGCGTCGTTGAAGTTCGGCTCGCCATCTTCATCGAGCGCCTGCATGGAGGCGATCTGTCGGCGGACCTCGTCTTCGACCAGCGGATAGACCTCGTCGAGGAAGCCGGGCTGGGGAGAGACGCGCTTGCGCAGGACGAGGCACACAGTTCCGGTGACATAATTGCCCTTTTTGATGCCGACGGCCTCGGTCTCGGTGCTGATAGTCCACGCGGCGGTGGCCTTCAACCCGGCGGCCCAGAGGATCATGCCGAGATCAGCCCACACTGCCGGGTCTTGGTGGGTGAACTGCACCATCTGCATCCCGTTGTCTGGAGTATGGCGGGCGAGGTTTTTGTAAATCTCCACCATGGAACGGCGGAAATCCTCGCCATCGCCGCGCACGGCCAGTTCGGCGCGGGCATCGGGCGTCCATTCGGGGAAAGCGCGGGCAAGCTGCTTGTCATACCAGGCGAGGAAAAAGTCACCGAGTTCGTGGTAGTTCACCGCGTCGGCGTAGGGCGGGTCAGTCACCCAGAGGTCGCAGGTCTCGCGGAGATCGCGAGCGTCCTCTACAGCAATTCTATTTTGAGCAGCCTTTTGGTCGGAAATACGAATTACCGCAGGCCATGCTGTATCGAGTTTGTGAACCGGACGAACACAATAACTGAACAGCGTGTTCAGTGCTTGATTGGCGAATGTGTGAGCTCCGCCTTCTTTCGTGTGATCGGCAACCCATTGACACAAGCGCGAATCCCAATTCGCGATTCTCCCCAACCCCAGCAAGCACCCGACTTTCGCCTCCTTTGTCTTCGCCAGCCGGCCGGAGATTTCCGCAAGCAGGCCGTGGGTGAGGAGCTGGCGGGGGGTGAAGAGGTGATGCCAGTGGGTCCAGCCGCGTTCGCGGATAGGCTGCTCTGTGTTGTAGCCGCTGATGATCGGCTTTGAGGGGATGAACCCCTCCGCTTGCCATTTCGCAAAGCGTTCGCGGAGCAGTGCGAGGGCGCGGGCTTCGCGCTGGACGTCGGCTCCATCGGGAGCGGCGTAGCGGCGGATTTCGCGGACTTTGCCATCGGGGCCGGTGACGGTTTTCACCCAGCGGATGCAGTAGAGCCGCTCTTGGAAAACATCGCCGGGGCGTGGCACCACTTCGTCATTGGTCCAGCGGCGTAAGCCGTCCGCGCCTCGCAGAGATTCGACGGAACTCCAATCTTTGCCAGTGAAAGGATCGAGGATGCGACTGTTTGCGACCGTTGCATTTTTCCCGTCTTTGTAGGCTTTCACCTCGGCATCGGAGACGATGGCTATTTCCGGTTGGAGCCGGTCTGAACCGGAGACCCTCTGCCATTTGCAAATCGCCTTGGTTTTCTCACCCACAAGCCAGCTCGGGGCGAGCGGGATGAAATAGTCACAGCCTTCGGGCTTGACCTCCACGCAGTAGAGGAAGGCGTCGGCGCGTTCGCCCTGTTCATTGTGTTCGATGCCCCATTGGGTGACCTGCCTGTCGGCCTCGGCGAGAGCCTCGGCCTGCACTCGCATGACCTCCTCCTGCACCGCCTGACCTCCGCCGAGCAGGTGCAAACTCGCCCAAGTGAGCAGGCCGGCCACGGGATTGAGATCGGAGCCGAAAGCCTCGCACCCGATGCGGGCGGCCTCGAAGGGGATGGATCCCCCGCCGCAAAAGGCATCGCCCACGCGAGGCGTGTGGCCGAAGGCGCGGTGGCCGAGCTGTTCGACGAGTTCCGGCAGGTTTTGGGCGGTGGTGCCGAGGTGGGCATTGATCTCCGCCCACGCCTCCGGCGTGGGGCCAGCGATATTTTCCGGGCGTTCGCAGAGGGCGATGCGCTCGGCGTAGTTGAGACGAAGGAAGCAGTGAATCTGCAACTCTGAGATGAATGCCTGCAAGGCTTCGCCGCAGCGATTGGCAGCTAGCACGGCGGCGTCTATGGCATCGCAGGCTTGGGCTTTGGCAGTTTTGTCGCCTTTGGCGATGGTCTTGGTGGCGGTGCGGAGATTTTTTACCGTCTCACGGGCGGCCTCCCATGCGCCGTCCAGCACGCCCCACTCCGCTTTTTCGTCGCGGGTCGCCATGGTGCCCAGATCTGTGACACTGAAACGCTTGTCATCGCGCCAGCGGGCGAGTGCGGCAGCATCGTCCATCGTAAGGATTTTAAGAAAAATCTCGCGGTCGCGTTTCGGGTTTGAGGACGCGGGCATGAGCATGCCGAGGATGGAGGCTCGGACGAGGATGAGCGGCTTGCGCCCCCACCATTTGCCGAGGCGGGTAAGTGTCTGGGAGTTGTTCGCCTTGCGCTCCTTGTAAGACTCGGCGGAGAGGCGGGCGATGGGGAACTGGGTCTCGATGAAGGAAGGCATGGGAGAAGTTTGAAGGGTGAAGTTTGAATTATGATGGGAGAAGGAGTCGGAGGAGTTCGTCGGCAAGGGAATCCATTTTGGAAAAGGCGAAGCATTGTTTACCGAGATCCTTCAAGGACGCACCGATGTGATAGACTTCGTGCTGGTCCAAGAGGAGAAAACGGTCGTGGCAGTGCGGGATGGTCTTGATTTCGATGGGAGTGTATTGGGCGTTGTGCTTTTGGAGATCAAGCGTGAGCTGATGGCTGACTTTCTTTGTGTAGATGGTGGCGGTGACAGCGGGCCGCCTCTTGGAGAGCATGAGCAGGACGGTCTCGTCCACATAGTTGTCCACGAGGATGATGGACGACTTGGCTTTTTTGATGAGGTCTGCCGCGAAGGTGTAGGCGTCGAAAATCTGTCCGTTGTAGAAAATGCCCTGGCGCGGAGGTTCGTTGCCGTGGCTTTCCAGCGTGTGGAAGATTTGGCTAAATTTTTGGTCGCTGTCGGCGATGTGCTTGATCTGTCGAATTTCGATTTGCTCTACTTTTTGAAACAGGTGGGCGTTGTTCAGCAGGATTTTCCGCATTTCGACAAAGGCGTTGATGACGCGGATGCTCACCTCTACGGCGATGTCGCTATGGAGCACGGCCGAGAGCATCGCCACGCCTTGTTCGGTGAACACAAAGGGCCGGTAGCGTCTGCCGCCATGGTCGGCACTTGAGGTGCCAAACTGGAACCTCAAGTCCGCCCACTCCTCGGCGGTAAGCTGGAAGCAAAAGGAGGAGGGGAAGCGGGCGGCATTGCGCTTAACGGCTTTGTTTAGAACCTTGGTTTCAACCCGATACAGCTCCGCCAACTGGCTATCGAGCAGGACATGGACGCCGCGCAGAGTGAGAATCCGGGATGCGACTCGCTGCGTTGTCAGCTCTGCGCTAGGTTCCTTGGTGGCCATAGATTCAAGACTCCGCCGCGAGGCGTGCGATGGGGCAATGGGTTTCGCTGAGAGCGGACATGGGTGAAGTTTGAAGGGTGAAGTTTGAATTATGAAGGGTGAAGGACGCGAGCTGGGATGTTTAAGGTGCCAATCTGGAACCTCAAGCCGGCCCAGCCGCCGAGTTGCTGTTTGGAAGGTGTCGCATTGTGCGATACCAGCGTTTCAACCTGTCGGGTGGACAACTCAACGATGAGAGTGGCGTATGTTTTTTGGGCAGGCATATCGTGGGTGAGTCAGAGCGAAAGTGAGAGTTGGGAGTGTCCGAGGAGTTCGCGTCGGGCTTTGGGCGAAAGACCTTCGCCTTTGACGAACGGGTTGTCGGCAATGGCCGCGCGGAGAGCTTTGCGCCAGCCGATGCCTTTTTGCATGGCTTGGCCGGTGGTGGCCACGGTCATGGTGTAGAGCCACCAGCGCTCTTCGGGGGCCAAGGCTTCCCAGTTGTGCAGGGCGTTGGGGATGTCGTCGGGGGAGGCTTCTTCGACGGCCCAGCAGAGGATGCAGAGTTCTTTGCCGAGCGAGGGGTGGACGGGCACGGGTTTGACGGGATTTTTTTGAAATTTGGCGGTGGGCAGTCCGTTGGCGCGAAGCCGCCGGTTGGCCTCCTCCCAAAACGCCGGGGCGAGTGCCATCCAGCGAATGCGGTCTATGACGACGCGGAGCGAAGGATCGCTGGGCGAAGGGGCAGACGCGGCGCGGGCTCCGAGGTGGTCGAGGTCGTTGCCCCGGTGTTCGGTGATGCAGATCATGTCGCCGCCCGCGTTGCCCTTGGGTGTATCAATGAGAAACCCATGGCGGGCTTCATCTGGCAAGAATCCGAGGCCGATGACTCTGCGGGTTGAAGGTGTGGTGGTTGTGCGCATTTTTGGGGGAATTATGAAGGTTGAATGATGCAAGGTTGCTTTACCTTGGCGGTATCGAAGGGCTGGTTGGTCGCTCTAAGCCAGTCGAGCAGAGCCTGCCCGGTGGGGAAACCGAGCGAACCCACGGTCATGCGCAAGCTGCCGCCCGTGACGATTTCCTGGAGCTTCTCGGCCACGGATTTCAACGCGACGGCATCGTAGCCACAGTCCAACGCGCCGGAGTAATCAACGCTCTGCTGCCGGTCTGCACTCTCGGCCGTAACACCGATGTCGAAGGCAATCACTCCCGATCTCTTTTCTAGCCGCTGGATGAAGTCCCAAACTGCGCCGGGGTCATCGAGCTTCGTTTGTTGATTCCATCGGGCCGGAGCGGTGAGGTCGAGGGTGGGGTCGGGCTGTCCCCCCTGCGGAATCGGAATGCGGATGATCTCGGAGTTCAGGTCGTAGGCGGAGGCGACCGCTATGGCGCAGACGATGCGGCAATTCACAGGGACGCGGAAGGCGCCGTCGTAGGTTGCAAAACCTGCGGAGGTTGGCGAGGAGCCATCGGTGGTGTAACGAATGGTTATGCCGTTGGCTTTCGGCAACGCCAGCAGCTCGACTTCGTAATGATCGCCCCGGTTGTGGAGGTGGTATTTGAGCCGGAGCTTCGCGGTCCATTCTTTCACCGCGCTGACGCGCGCGAGATCGGCGGGATCGAAGGCGAGGAAACGGTAACGCAAGCCAGTGGCTTCAAAGCGAGCTGGCGTAGGCACGGGAGTGGAAGCGGAAGTGGGGTCGGAGTCGCCAGTCTCATAGACTACGGACGGCGCGTGGAGCGGCTCAATTTTTAGATAGGTCTGGCCATAGCCTTCTTCTTGGATGGAGAGTTCGCGGATAGCGACCTCGGGCACCGGGGGCGGGAATGGACCTCGGCGGATGTGGTTGCCCTCTTCGCGCCAGAGGCCGCGCTGCAGGCAGCTGGCTTTGAGGTCGTCGAGGGCCGACAACTTGTGTAGAGGCCAGGTGGTATGCACGGCGGCGGCCCGTTTGAAGTCGGACCAGAGAACGGTTTTGGTTTCCGGCGAGCCGAAGAGCCGGGCCTCGGCGCGTGTGCGGAAGGTGTCGTCGTCAATTTTTGTCGTGAATTTCTGCGCACCTTCGAGCGTGTGGCGAATGGTGGCTTCGCCGCTCTGGTTGCCAGCAAAGGCTAGGTCAATGCCCGTGGAGCGCAGGGCGGAATTGATGGAAGGATAGACGATCTGGTCGAAAGCCTCTTTCAGCGCGGCGGTGAATTGGAGGCCGACGCGGTCGCGAAGAGCATCGAGAGCGCGCCACTGCGGATCGTCGGAAGGGGTGTTTTCAGATCTGAGTTCATCTTCAATGCTTTGCAGAGCACGAGTCTGCCGAGCCGAATCAAGCACCTTCTGAAAAGTATCCCGCGAGCCAGTAAGAAAGAGGACGCGGTTTTTGTATTGCTGCTGGGTCCACCACGCTTGCCAGTCCTCCGAGATGGGTAATTGGTTTGCCTGTCCGCCCGGGCGAACGATGACGAGCGTGGTCTTCTCCTGCTCGACTTGAACCTGATCGAGTGGCGGCAAGACTTGGACGATCTGGTAGCAGTCGCGGAGCGTGGCGGAGAAGTAATCTTCCAAGTGCTCGCGGAGCATTCGATCCACGGTTTCGGCATGGAGTGAAAGTGCTGTCGCACGCAGTTTTGCCGCGAGGTTTTGCTGGTTTTTGAAGAAGAGACGCCCATCGGCAGAGTTGTGCAGATACCATGCACGGGTTGCGAGTTTGTCGAGGACATTGGCCTTGAAGTTGGAGAGGTCACGACCGGGACGCTGGAGGCAATCTACTAGCTGATGTTCCCGCAGTCCGTGAGTGGCACCTGGCGTTGTCGAAAGCGAAGCAACGAGGATGAGGCGGGCGGTGTCCGAGGCGTCTGAATTGCCGTTGGCGGCGTCTATCTGTTCAACTTCGGCATCGCCGCCGTGCGCGACATCGTGGGCGATGGCCTCGCTGAGCGATGGGTTGATGGTGCGGACCTCGGAAGCGATTTCGTCAATATTGAGGTCAAGGTCGTAGGGGTGGATTAGGTCAATGCCCGCCGCCTTCTCGGATTTCCAAAGGTTCGCCACCACCATCTGCATGAGGCGGATGACCCCGCGTGTCTGCTGGAATCCATCGTTTTCTTTGAATTTGCCGACGAGTTCCCGGAGATCGGGATGGAACGGGTAAGAGTCAACGATGCGGGTGTAAAGCGACTCGGGCGATGAGCTGGTCAGATTCATCCGCGCCGCCTCACGAAGTGCCTCGCGGTAAGCGGTCGCCACCTTGTCCACCTCCTGCGCCGGTGCGGTTGTCTCGAAGAGGCGTTTGCGCAGAATGTGGTAAAGCTCGTCTCCGTTTGGGTTGACCGGCGTGATCGGGACAGCGATGCGCTTCGATTCCGAAGTGATACCATGAACAGCACGGTTGAAAGCCGATTGGAGAGCGGTTTGCCCGCCCTCGTAATTTGTTCCAGCCAGATCGGAGAGAACGAGACAGACATTGTTCATCTCGGCAACTGCAATGAACAAATTCGCGAGAGCGGTCGTTGTGACGACACCGAGGTCAGCATTGCCAACGGGAACTGCGACGGCATTCGCAAGATAGGGCGGAAGCTCATCGAGGAAAAGAACGAGCGGCTCTTTGCCGAGCAACTGTTTCCACGCTTCCGGCCCCGGTGCGTTGAGCAGAGGCGAGACATATTTTGCGAATTGATCGGCTTTGCCAAGTTGCTCGGCGATGGAGCCCCATATCCCGCCGGGCGCATCGGTGCTTCTTCCATTAAAGCCCACCACGCGACACGCACCGAGCTTCGGGGCAGGATTATTTTCACCGAGGACTGTTTTTCTCAGTTCTGGATCCCGTGCGAGCAATCCGAGCGCGATCATGCTGTGCGTCTTGCCGCCGCCCATTGCTTGAGAAAGCAGAAATACAGACGAGCCAGAATCTGACCCGCCCAAGTGCCGAAACGCACGATCCACCAAAGTGTTCATGCCGGTGGTGAAAAAATTTTCATCGAAAAAATCCGCGCCTTTGACTTGCCCTTTGAGAAAGGTGTCAAGGTTCAGGACGGTGGCCCGCCGATCAGCGGCAAAAACAGATTGGCGAGGTTTGCAGAAGGTGTGGATGCTCATTCGTAGTCTAGCTTTTTTGAGGGATAATCGAGAGATGTGTTGAACCCACAGGTAACGCGGCATACAGCCTTCTGGTTCCGGCGTGATGCGGACGGCAACTGCTGGGATGCGGCATGAACCTTTTCATTGGATTTTCTCGCGAAATAGGAGACTAAAGATCTCCCTCAGGGCGTCAAGCACTCCCCAAAACTTTTGGTTTGCTGGTTTGCTGAGTGTCTATAAAAACGGCACCGAGGCGATGAGGTGTCCAAGGTGTTGCGAGAGGCACGACTGGACACCCCGCTGGAGATCCTGCGGACGATGCACACCGATTTTCATAGGCCCCGCAGTTTGTCGTCTGGGTTGTCGAGGAGGTTTTGGGCTGCGGGGATGATTTCGGATTCCACGAGAAGTTCCAGCCAATAGGCGGTTTCGTCCAATCCCTTGAGGTAGTCGCCGAGCTTGGAGATGAATTCGAGAACAGTGGTTGGATCGTCGTGCC
>DYRQ01000075.1:7781-13436 GCA_020718645.1 Verrucomicrobium spinosum | reverse complement strand
TCATCTCTCTCGCACCAGAGAAACCCGGCGGCAACACCGCCGGGTTTTTTTATGCACGCACGGGATGAATCAACACGAGGCGAGAAGGCACCACTCTGTCTCCTCCCTTGGCGTTCGTGTGAGCAGCGTGCTTGTGTTATTCGGATAGGTGGCGTGCGGCCCGGCAGGATGCCGTTTCGAGGAATGCACGATCCCGGTCGGAAAGCGAATCCTCGCCAGCAGATTCGGCTTCTGCGAGCACGGCGTCGGGAAAAAACTGACGCCGCCACCAGAGGGCGACATGCACGAGCGTGATGAGAGCCGGCACTTCGAGTAGCGGGCCGACAACCGTGGTGAACGACACGCCCGAAGATAATCCAAAGACAGCGATGGCAACGGCGATAGCCAATTCAAAATTGTTCCCCGCCGCCGTGAAGGCGAGCGTCGTGCTGCGGCTGTAGTCGGCACCGACAGCTTTGCCCATGAAAAAGCTGACACCGAACATGATGATAAAATAGAGGGTCAAAGGCACCGCGATACGCACTACATCGAACGGTAGTTTTACGATGGTATCGCCTTTAAAAGTGAACATGACCACGATGGTAAACAGGAGAGCCACCAGGGTGATCGGTGAGATGGTTGGGATAAACTTGTTGTCATACCAATCAGCGCCTTTGAGTGGCAGTAGGATCACCCGGCTCAGCACCCCAGCGGCAAATGGGATGCCGAGATAAATCATGACGCTGGAGAAAATGTCTCCTATGGTGACATCGGCGAGAGTTTTTCCACCCAAGCCTTGCACGCCGGAGAGATCAATCCCGAGTTGGCCCGGCAACCATGTGATAAAAATCCATGCGTAAAGTCCGAAGAAAAGTATCTGGAACACACTGTTGAGTGCGACGAGTCCTGCGCAATACTCCGTGTTGCCTTTGGCCAGATGATTCCAGACGAGCACCATCGCAATACAGCGGGCGATCCCCACGAGGATCAAGCCCACCATGTATTCGGGTTGGTCGCGCAGGAAAATCACGGCCAGCGCAAACATCAGCACCGGGCCGATGACCCAGTTCTGGAGCAGCGACACGCCGAGCACGCGCCCGTTTGAAAATACCTTGGGCATTTGCTCGTATTTCACTTTCGCCAACGGCGGATACATCATCAGGATCAGTCCGGCAGCGATGAGCAGATTCGTCGTGCCTACGGTGACAGGCGCAAAAAAAGCAACGGGGTCAGCGATCAGGGCGTAACCGATCCCGACACCCAGCGCCATGGCTGTGAAAATCCACACCGTGAGGTAACGATCGAGGAAAGACATTTTTTTTGAGATGGAATTGGACATGGTAGTTTTTTGTTAGGGGTGTTTTTCTTGGGGCTGAAAATGAATAACTGTCAGCAGACTCGGAAGGCTTGAGGCTGAGTCTTGGTCCACGAGTGCCATCCACTCCTGTTTTTGCCATAGGATGGGAGGTTTCACGAGACGCCTCGCTTGCAGCAGACCTGCGAACCAGTGCCGCTATCCAAAAGCTGGAGACAGTGAATGAATTCAGCCACGCAGGGCAGGGCGAGCCGGTAAAAGATTTGTTGGCCCCGCTTCTCATCGGTCACGATGCCAGCATCGCGCAAGATCGAAAGGTGATGGGAGACCGTGGACCAGCCGAGGCCACAACATCCGACCAGATCGCAGACACATTTTTCATCCGCTTCGCTCAACTCGTGGACGATGCAGAGCCGAGCCTCGTTAGCCAACGCATGGAACACCACCTTGGGTGCTGAGAACCAAGCTCGGCACGCCCGAGTTTTTCGGGAGCGCGCACGAGGCAAGCGGCGTGTTGTAGTGGGCGATTTCTCACGAGACATGAAAACTAGTATTTCGTTAAACATCGAAATATCAAGCGGGAAGTGGTGGCATGAGTGGTCTCACCAATGGATGGTAGGATGACTGCGATATACGGATCATAGCTTCGCACCCACCGCGCCGACTCACCGGTTGATATCATCTTGATCATCCCATCAGGATGGGCTAAGGGTAAGAGCCATGTGATTCTTTCGTTCGGCGCTCGTGAGTTATCTGGTCGTTATCTTGGGGATAATCGGTGGTTACCTTGTATCGCACGGCGATTTAAATCAGCTCATTGTGCTGGGGATGATGTGGATTGTTTTTCTGGCGCCTCTTGGCATCACTGCACTTGCCTTCGGTTGGAGGCCTACCTTTCAGGCGCTGCGCTCGCTGCGGGTTTTGTGGACTGACCACGACGAAGCCTTTGTCCGGGAGGAAAACCGGCAAGTCCTCCTATACTGGGTGGAGCGGGTTTATTCCATGGGTCTGCTGGCGGTCATTTTTGGCGTGATTATCACCATGGGCGCTATCTCGGGCAGTAAGGCGGAACTCGGCTTGAAAATAGCCCATTCCCTCGTGGGACTGGTGTGGGCTGTGATTATCGGTGAAGTGCTCTTGCGTCCTGCGGCCACACGAATCGGGATGCGTCTGAAAAATCCAGACCCCTCTGCTTCCGGAGCAGCTACTACTTTCCCAGCCGTTGTCTGGGGTGCCTTCATGCTGGTTATGACATCCGCTTTTTTTGTGCTCTGGCTGATTGCTGGCTAATGAGGCGAGCAAGAAGGGGAGTGGAGAAAAGAATTTTCTCAAACCGCCGATTAGATTTTTCGCATCAGCGAAGCAGGGGAGAGTTGCGGGTTTTTTGCAAACAGGCTTGTTCAGAGTTTGCCGGCTTTGTAGTAAGTGGGTCTGATGAAAAACGGAAAAGTAGCGGTGTTGTCGGGCGACGGAATCGGCCCGGAAGTAATGGAACAAGCCATGGCAGTCCTCAAAGCGGCGGAAGGTCGCTTTGGATTTCAGCTCGAATACACGCGAGCCGATGTCGGCGGTATTGCAATAGATAACCACGGCAAAGCACTCCCCGATTCTACAGTAGAAATCTGTCGCGCATCGGACGCGATCTTGTTCGGTTCTGTTGGTGGACCGAAATGGGAGTCCCTACCACCTGCGGAACAACCCGAGCGGGCAGCTCTGCTCCCTCTGCGCAAAATTTTCGGCCTCTATGCCAACCTCCGCCCTGCCAAGTGCTACCAGCAACTCATCCACGCTTCTCCAGTGAAAAATGAGATCATCCCCCATGGGTTTGATATACTGGTCGTGAGGGAACTCACGGGAGGTCTCTATTTTGGTCAACCGAAGCAGACTGTGAAAACTGAGACAGGCGAGCGTGCCGTGGACACGATGGTTTACGAGACAGGAGAGATTGAGCGTGTCGCCCATGTCGCTTTTCGTGCGGCTCAGAAACGCAGTAAAAAAGTAGCGGTCGTGGATAAGGCGAATGTGCTCGAGTGCGGCCAGCTCTGGCGTCGCACCTGCAAGGCGATAGCCCCGCAGTATCCTGATGTTGCCGTGGAGTTCATCTATGTGGATAACGCGGCAATGCAGGTCGTCCGCAACCCGGCTCACTATGATGTCATGCTCTGCGAGAATACTTTTGGCGATATTATCAGCGACGAGGTTGCTGCAGTGGCAGGTTCGCTCGGCATGCTGCCCAGCGCTTCTCTTGCGGAAGGAACCTTTGGTCTTTATGAGCCTTCCGGTGGCACCGCGCCTGACATTGCGGGCAAGGGGATTGCTAATCCGATTGCACAAATTCTGTCTGCCGCACTGATGCTTCGTTTCAGCTTCGCGATGGATGAAGCGGCTGTTGCGATCGAGCAGGCGGTGGAGAAGGTGATTGCTTCCGGGCTTCGCACAGGCGACATTTTCAGCGCAGGCACCACCAAGGTGGGCACGGCTGAGATGGGTGCAGCCATCGCTGCGGCTGTCTGAGTTTTTGATGCCACCTTACTGGTGAGACAACGCCCGCAGTAGCGGGCGTTTTTTTTGCGAAGAGGTTTGGAATTCCTCAGTTTTTTGCAGGGCCGGATTTTCGGCGAATGGTGATTCGTTTGAGGCGGCTCGGGGTCGAGGGGCTTTGCGTGATGACATCGGGGTTACCCTTGAGACAGTTGTGAACGATACGGCGGTCGTAGCTGTTCATGGGTTCGAGAGTCACGGGCGCTGCTCCTGCCCGGATTTTATCGGCGAGACCTCGCACTCGATCTTCAAGCTCTTGGCGTTGGGCGAGGCGGTAGCCTTCCACATCCACCATGACGCGGCCAGTGTCTTCTTCGGTCTGGTGGGCGATGCGATTGACGAGGAACTGGAGTTCCTCGATGGTCTTGCCATCGCGTCCGATGAGGCGACCGGGGTCGCGGGTGTGAATTTGGAGCAACAGGCCGTCAGGGGTTTCGATCTCTTCGACATCGAAGACAAACCCGAGGTGACCTAAGATCATTTCCAGCACTTCACGGGGCGAATTCATGGCAAACCATCATGGGCGGAGCTGTTGAGTTGTCAAACCTCTCTGCCGAGGTGTTTCGCCCATTCGGGAAATCGCTGAACTAGGATCTGGAAAGGAGTAGCAGGGTCGAGTCGAAGCTCGCGTGTGGAGGATTCTAAAAATTCTACAGATGCTGTGACATCCAGCCCTCGATAGGTCGGGCGGAAAGGGCGAAGATTTTTGAGGGCGAGTGCCAGCAGGGAAAGAGCTGGGGCGATGCGGTTTTTCTGGAGATGCACGAAAGCGCCCGCCGCTTGGATGAGTCCTTTATAGAAGAAATAGTCGCCGCACGAGGAGCGGAGCCACAAGTCTTCGAGCAGGTCGTGAGCCTCGTAATAGAAGCCTTGGTCAAAGAGTGTAAAAAAACCTGCGTAGCGGGGATCGTGTCCGTGGAGATCGGCGGGAGCCTGTTGCAGCAGCGTGTGAATACGATCCGATTTTTTCATAGTGTTCAAAGGTAGAGAGAATTTGATGGCGGGCAAATTGGGTGTATTTCGAGGGTGGGTTTTCTCTTGCCGTGCTGGAATATTTTTTTTAATCTGACCCACTCGATTTTAGGTGATCCCTAAAACTGGTGCGGTGTCTGAGTGGCCGAAAGAGACGGTTTGCTAAACCGTTGTAGGGCTTAACCCCCTACCGAGGGTTCGAATCCCTCCCGCACCGATTTTTTCCCTCTGAAAATCAATTTTCCCTCTGAAATAACAGTTGGAAATAGGATTGGTGCTAGGCTGCGTTTGTCGTGTGTGCTGATGGTGAAAAGAGGTTGTTTGCCTCAGAATTTGATGCCAAAAATTTTCAGTGCGCACCGCAAGAGTCTCGCAGGGTGCGAGGAGTGAAAAGCTTGGTGAAGCACTTGCAACAGCAATTGTTCATGGCTGACACAACGGTATTTCTTGCGTGTCGGCGTCTTCTGTTTGAGCTAATAGCACCCTCTCGCATTCTGTTGTTCATCCATGCTCCAGAGACAAAATTCTGTAGGAACAGCGTTTTTTCGTCCCTTTAACAAAAGTGATTGACGACTTTTTTTAGCTTAATACTATGCGCCCATGCCAGAAGATGCCTCGAACCAACCTAGAAGAGAAACTGTTCGCATTTCGCTACCTCCGCGCCCTGCGGCTGGACAAAAATCAGGTTCAGCTCCTCTAGCCACCACTCGTCCTTTAAATACACCTGCTCCTAGCTCGGCTCCTAAGCCTCCTGCTGGCGCAGTGCCGCCTCCTCCTGCCGCACGCCCTCCAGTTCCAGTTGCAGCAGTTCCTGGTTCGGCTCCTAAGCCACCAGCGCCGCCAGTTCC
>DYRQ01000075.1:0-7681 GCA_020718645.1 Verrucomicrobium spinosum | reverse complement strand
CCGAAACCTCCTACGCCTCCTGCTGGGCCTGTAGCAGCGGCACCCGGTTCTGCACCGAAACCTCCTACGCCTCCTGTTGCGCCTGTAGCAGCGGCACCCGGTTCTGCACCGAAACCTCCTATGCCTCCTGTTGCGCCTGTAGCAGCGGCACCTGGTTCTGCGCCGAAACCTCCTACGCCTCCTGTTGGGCCTGTAGCAGCGGCACCTGGTTCTGCGCCGAAACCTCCTACGCCTCCTGTTGCGCCTGTGCCACCATCGGCGAACAAGCCCGCAGCCCCTGCAGCTCCAGCCAAACCCAGCTCTGCTCCAGCGCCCTCGACCATGCCTACTAAGCCGGCGAGTTCTGCGGCGCCTACCAAACCAGGGTCGGCTCCTTCGGCTCCTCCGTCTTCCGCACCAACTCGTCCGTCATCTTCGCCTTCGACAGAGGCAGCAACAGTGCCTGCGAGCAAGTCGAGTGTGCTGGCCAAAACCTCAGCTCCTGCAAAATCCCCGTCCTCCTCTGCTGATGCAGGTGCGGATGTAGTGGTGTTGGTGCTTGGGGTAATTACTGTGCTTGGCTCACTCACCGCGTTGGTATTTGAGTTCCTGTCGCATGGTATTCAGTAAGAATTTTTTCTTGCAGGCATAGAGTTGTTGATCAGCTCCGAATTGCAAGAATAGTAAAACACTGTATAGTAGAAAATTAATATGGCATCTGAATTTGTTAAAGAAATTACCGGCGCAACTTTTGGCGCTGATGTTGAAAAATCCACGCTTCCTGTCCTTGTTGATTTTTGGGCGGAGTGGTGTGGTCCCTGCAAGGCGATTGCTCCCGTGTTAAACGAAGTGGGCAAAGAGTTGGACGGTAAGTTGGTCGTGGGGAAAATCAACATTGATCACGACCAAGCCTTGGCTCAGAAATTTGGCATCCGTTCTATCCCCACTCTCCTGCTCATCAAGGGCGGCGTGGTGAAAGAGCAGATGGTGGGTATGATGGCCAAGCGCGATCTGGTCGCGAAAATCACCCCGCATCTCTGAGAGTGATTTCTCGGCGGTTCTTCGCTATCCCGTGAGCCGTCCTTCTCAAAATAAGCTGCTGGCTTTGGCCTGCACTTTCCTCTGTGCCGTGTCGTGCTCACAGCAGGAAAGACGACCCAGTTCAAAAATTCAGCCTGCACCTGTGGATCCCGCAGTGGCTCTGCCCAGGAGCACTTTGCCTGTGGGAGAACATGGTGGACGGCTGATCACAGCTACTTTTGGCGACCCGAAAACTTTCAACTACATCTTGGCTGAGGAGAGTTCCTCGATGGATGTGCTCGGGCCCATCTACGAAGGGCTCACGACAAAAGATGGGGTCACCCAAGAAACTGTCGGCGCTTTGGCCGAAAGCTGGGAAGTTTCTTCCGACCAAAAATCTGTCGTCTTTCACCTGAGGCGGGGGGTGTGCTGGAACGATGGGCATCCGTTCACCGCCGATGATGTGCTCTTCACTTACAATGATCTTATCTACAACGAGGCTATACCGAACAGATACCTTTTGACGCTGAGTGTAGATGGAAAACCGTTCCGAGTCACCAAAGTGGATGACCACACCGTGCGTTTTGATTTGCCCGATATCTTCGCACCGTTTCTCGAGTTTGCAGGTATGGTGATTTTACCAAAACACAAGCTTGAGGCATCAGTCAAAGATGGGTCGTTTTCCAAAATGCTAGGCATAGATACTCCTCCGGATCAAGTGGTGGGCACGGGTCCGTTCCGGCTACGCACTTATCAGCCCGGCCAACGCACGGTTTTTGAGAGGAACCCTTATTACTGGAAGCTCTCGCCAGATGGAAAGAGGTTGCCTTATCTCGACCATTACATTGCCGAGATTGTGCGGGATCAAAACGCTTTGTTCATCCATTTCATTTCTGGAAAATCCGATGTGCTCGAGGGCATCCGCCCCGAGGATGTTTACTTGGCAAAAAAACTGGCTCCTGCCCAGCGCTACCGCGTGGTGGAGCGAGGTCCTGCCAGTTCTACCTCTTTCCTCTGGTTCAACATGAATCCAGGCACTGATCCGCAGACTGGCAAGCCCCTCGTGGCACCCGCCAAGCTGCGCTGGTTCCGCGAGACCCGCTTTCGTCAGGCTGTGTCCTATGCCCTCGACAGGCAGGGTATCATAGACTCTGTTTTCATGGGCATGGCCCAACCCCTCTGGACCTGCGAGTCGCCCACAAACATTCGCTGGTATAACCCCGCCGTGCGACAGTATCCGCGCGATATCGCCCGGGCTCGTGATCTCTTGCAACAGGCGGGTTTTCGCTGGGATGCAGAGGGGAATTTGCAAGATTCAGAGGGTGTCCCTGTCTCCTTCGAAATCGTCACCAACCAAGGCAATGATACCCGGGCCAATATCGCGACGATCATCAAAGATAATCTCAAAGAACTGGGGATGCAGGTGAGGATACAATTTTTAGACTTCAATAACCTCGTGGCGCGTATTGGAGAGAACTACCAATACGAGGCGTGTATCCTCGGTCTGAGCGGGGGTGCCGATGATCCTACCAGCGCTATGTCAGTGCTCCTGAGCAGCGGGCGTATGCACCAGTGGTATCCCAATCAAAAATCGCCTGCCACTCCGTGGGAGGCGCGGATAGATGAGCTGATGAACGCACAAGTGAAGACGCTCGATTATGCCGCCCGCAAACGCGCTTATGATGAGGTGCAAATCATCATGGCCGAGCAACAGCCCTACATCTACCTGGTCACTCCTGTGGTCCACACTGGCCTGAAAGAGCGGTGGCAGAATGTGCGTCCCCCAGCCAGTAGCGGCAGTTCCATGCTCTGGAATGTCGAGGAGGTCTGGAGCCAATGAAAACTTATATTCTCCGTCGCCTGCTCGGCGTGGTGCCGCTGCTTCTCTGCATCAGCGTGCTCTCATTTGGCCTGCTCTCGCTGGCGCCGGGCGACTACCTGACCTCACTCAAAAACAACCGCGATATTTCTCCGGAATTCATCGAGAAATTGCGGGCTGAATACGGTCTGGACCGGCATCCGGTGCAGCAGTATGTCGCGTGGTTGGGCAAGGCGGTCAGACTCGATTTTGGCTATTCCTTTTCTTACCGTATTCCGGTGTCCACTTTGCTCGCTCAGCGCTGGCCAGCCACTGCTGCCCTCGCAGTGACCTCCATGCTTTTCGCTTGGATTATTGCTGTGCCGCTCGGGGTGCTGGCGGCGATATACCAAGGTTCATGGTTCGATCGCGTCTCCTCGGGGTTGGCTGCGTTTGCCCTTTCAGTGCCGGAGTTATTTTTGGCGTTGTTGGCTGTTTATTGTGCTGCCACCACCGGATGGTTTCCCGTGGGCGGGCTTACCAGCGTGGATTTTGAATTCATGTCGCTTGGGGAAAAAATACTCGATGTAGCGCACCATATGGTGCTGCCAACTCTAGTGCTCGGCGTAGGCTCGGTAGCTGGCTTGATGCGGATTATGCGAGCCAATTTCCTCGATACCATACGCGCCGACTATGTCACCACAGCTCGAGCCAAGGGTGTGCCGGAGGGATGGGTCATGTTCCGGCATGTGTTGCGCAACGCGATCAACCCCTTGGTCACCATCTTGGGTTACTCTATCGCGGGGTTGTTAAGTGGATCATTGATCGTGGAAAATATCATGTCGTTTCCTGGGTTGGGGCAGCTCACTTACGAGGCATTCATGCGCGAGGACATCTATGTGGTCATGGCCTCGATCGTGGTGGCTTCGCTCTTATTGGCACTCGGGAATCTGATCGCTGATCTCTTGTTGGCAGCTGCCGATCCGCGCATCCGAGTTGGGAAATAGGCTGCCCGCGTATCAGTGCCACCCGAGGCACTCGGACTAAGGCCGACGGAGAACTGAACGGCCGGTGAAAGGATCTACGGTGACTGTGATAAAGTTCGGGGGCAGGTTTCCCTTGCTCTCAAGAAGCTGTCGCTCGAGCACGAGCGTGAGATAAGACTCCCGGGGCGATGTCGTGTATTGGATGTCGGTTGAGCCATCCGGGCGATAGGTGAAGGAGCGGTATTCCCCTTTGTTGCGTCCGCCGAGCCAAGTGGCGTTGGTGGTGAAAAGGTTGGTGCCCGAGAGGAGGAGAGAATATTTTTCGTCGTCCAGAATTACTACGCCCTCGGGAAGCTCAGTGATTTTTTCAATGAGGTTGGTAGTGTCCACGCGCAGTTCCGCAATGGCGATAGCAGTGAAAAATTTAGAGTCTTCTTTTTTATAAAAACGCACTTCGGTGGGGATGTTTTTTGCGATGGCGGCCTGGCGTGCGATATCCACTTTATTGCGCACAGTCTGACCAGCAGTGGTGAGCAGGTTACCACTAATCATCCTCGAGAATGCGGGCATGGACATGGTCATCAGACCAGCAATCAGAGCCATGACCAAAAGCAGCTCGACCAAGGAGAAAGACGACTGGGCGCTTGGGGCGCATGACTTATGGATACCAGTAAACATGTCAGAATTTACCACCAGAGAGGGGCTGGTGCAAAGCGAGAAAATGGGGTCAGCACTCGGGTAAATTATGACCCGTGAGCAGGCGGTAGGCCTCGCGGTATTTGGCGGCAGTCTGTTCGATGACCAGATCGGGGAGCGCTGGGCCTGGCGGGGTCTTGTCCCAGTCCAGCGTTTCCAGATAGTCGCGCAAATACTGCTTGTCGAAGCTCGGTTGAGATCCTCCGGCACGATACTGGTCCGCGGGCCAGAAACGCGAGGAATCAGGCGTGAGCGCTTCATCAATCAGAATGACCTCGCCATCCAGTAGGCCAAACTCGAATTTTGTGTCGGCCACAATAATGCCCCTCTGCACGGCGTAGCTATGCGCGAAGTTGTAAAGGCGCAGGCTGTAATCGCGCACTTTCTGGAAAACCGCTTCTCCCAGCAGGCTCGACGCTTCGGCGCAGGATATGTTCATGTCGTGTCCTGTATCAGCTTTGGTGGCTGGGGTGAAACGGGGTTCGGGTAGAGGTGAACTTTCGCTTAAACCCGCTGGCAGGGGTTCGCCAGCTAGCGTCCCGTGTTCGCGGTATTCTTTCCAGCCCGAGCCTGAGAGGTATCCGCGCACGACACATTCCACAGGCAGGGGAGTGGTTTTTTTGACGACCATGCATCGTCCTGCTAGCCGCGGGTCGGCTATGGGAGGCTCGCAGGAGATCAGGTGGTTGGGCATCCATCCCTCGGTCTGACCAAACCAAAAACGGGAAATTTGCGTCAGGACGCGCCCTTTGTCAGGGATGCCATGGGGTAGGATGACATCGAAGGCAGAGATGCGGTCGCTGGCCACCATGAGCAGGCTTTCGCCGAGGTCAAACATCTCGCGGACTTTACCCGAGCGGGTCTTGGTGATGCCGGGCAGTTTGAGCGAGAGCAGCGGTGTATTCATGGTGTAAAAGTGTGCCTCAGGAGTCAGGAAACGGAAGTTTTTTGAGACGGAGACTTCAGGAATTTTACGCGGTTGCTCCCAGACCTTGTATCGGCTACGGTGCCGACATGAAAGTAGTGGTGTTGCTCAGCGGTGGCATGGATTCAGTCGTGGCTCTCCACCACGCCCATCGCGAACAGGAGGTCGTAGCAGCACTCAGTTTTGACTACGGTTCTAAACATAATCGCCGCGAACTGCCTATGGCGCAGTGGCACGCCTCCTCGTTGGGCATTCAACATGTGGTGGTGCCGCTCGGTTTTATCGGTGATTATTTTGTATCTGATCTGCTGAACCACGGCGGGGAGATCCCCAAGGGTCACTACGAGGAAGAGACGATGAAAAAGACCGTGGTGCCGTTCCGCAACGGGATCATGCTCTCTGTAGCTGCTGGTTATGCTGAGAGTATTGGAGCTGCGGGCTTGGTGATCGCAGCACACGCGGGGGATCACGCGATTTATCCCGACTGCCGCGAAGAGTTCATGCAGGCGATGACCGAGGCGCTGCGGCTGGGCACTTATGCCCAGGTTGCTTTGCTCCGTCCGTTCATCGCGTGCTCTAAATCGGATATTGCCCAGATCGGGCACGGGATCGGGGTGGATTTTTCTAAGACTTGGTCGTGTTATGTCGGTGGGGAAACTCACTGCGGCGAGTGCGGCACCTGTGTTGAGCGCCGCGAGGCTTTTCTCCAAGCCGGCGTGCCCGACCCCACTCCCTATCTCTCGTGCGGTCCGCTGCCGCCGAAACCACCAGCATGCTAATCTCGGAAATATTTTATTCGATCCAAGGCGAAGGAATCCTGATGGGGGTTCCCTCCGTGTTCGCTCGGACAGCCGGATGCAATCTCCGGTGCCGATGGTGTGATACACCCTATGCTTCGTGGGAGCCGGAGGGTCAGGAAATGTCGCCAGAGGCTGTGGCCGAGGTGATACTAGGACATCCGGTGTCCCATGTGGTCATTACCGGTGGAGAACCCATGATAGCACCCGGTATCAGTGATCTCTGTGCCCGGCTCCACCAAGAGGGGAGGCATATTACAATCGAGACAGCAGGCACTATCCCACCTGCAGGTATTGCCTGTGACTTAGCCTCGTTGAGCCCAAAACTTTCGCATTCGACACCGGGAGGCGATGCTGGTGGATGGAGGCAAAGACACGAGCGGGAACGATTGAAACCTCCAGTCTTGCAGCAATGGGCTGCAAACTATGAGTGCCAGTGGAAATTTGTCGTCGCCCACCCTAGCGACATTATTGAGATCGAGTCAGTGACGGCAAGTGTTGGCGTGTCTGTGCCCGCTCACCAGATCTTGCTCATGCCCGAGGGGGTGACCTCCGAATCTCTCGGCTCCAAGCGGGAAGCAATCCTGACCTTGTGCAAAGAGCGTGGCTACCGCTACTGTCCCCGCCTGCACATTGACCTATTTGGAAACAGACGAGGAACCTGATTATGCCCTACCGCATCTGCAAGATGATTGAGATTGAGAACGGACACATGCTTTCGCGGCATCCCGATAAATGCCGTTACCCGCATGGGCACAGTCGTCGGGTGGAGATTGTGCTGGAATCTGACGGGCTGGATGACAACGGCATGGTGTGCGATTTCAAGATCATCAAAGAAATCATGGGAGATTTCCTCGATGCCTACGACCACGCTCTCTGCGTGAACTCCTTGGACCCCATGCACGCCCAGCTCAAAGAGGTCTATGGGGACCGAGTCATCACATTTCAAGGGGTCGAACCGACCACAGAAGTTTTAGCCCAAACATTTTTTGAAGAACTCGTGCGACAACTCCAGACTTACGCGCAGCGGCCTGATCCCAGGTATCGCCTAGCGGAAGGGGTGCGTCCTGTTAAAATTCGTGTCTGGGAAACCAGCTCTTCTTGGGCGGAATACACGGGCTCAGAGTCTGAGCGCAGGCAGATAGCCTAATGGCAAGAGGGAGGGCTCATACAGAGCCTCTTTTTTCTTGATTTAATTCGAGAGCGTGGGATTGTTGCCTTCCATTTTTCACACGCAATAAGTGCCTGTGGCAACTGGTGTCCGCGCCTCGGTAGCTCAGCGGTAGAGCAAGTGACTCTTAATCACCTGGTCGTAGGTTCAATCCCTACCCGGGGCACTTCTAAACCCAGATAGTTAGAAATCTCACACGCTCACGCCAACTCGGCGCAGAGGAGTTCGGCGGCGATGGTCGTCTAAAGTGTTACCTAGAGCCTGTCCGCAAGTGGTAACTGAGAGGAGAAAAGGATAAAAAAAAGGAGG
>DYRQ01000074.1 GCA_020718645.1 Verrucomicrobium spinosum | reverse complement strand
TAAAGAGGCGCACGCTCAATTCCTCCAAAAATATCAGGAATTTGTTGGGCGCTTCGAGCGTGAGGGCGCTTCTGTTCCTCTCGTGCTCGAGCTGCAAGAAACCGCTGTCAAGTGGCTCACCAAACATATCTGCAAGGTGGATGCACGACTGCGAGAGACTGCGGAGTCGTAACTTCGCAGAGAGTTTTTTTCTGAACTTCATTCAGATCGAGTGTGCCCAAATTTAACTTGGGCTGAATCCCCTCACTTTTAGGCGATAGCAACAGAAGGTGAAATTCCACACCCAATAGGTCGCCTGTGCCCGTAGAGCACTAGCATCATTGAGAGTAAACCACCAGCACAAGCAGAGACAACTCTCCATCCCGTGGCAGACCGAAACTGAGGAGAACAACAGAATGTGAGTTATATGAGGGTTTCAGAACAAAAAAAACCCGGGTCGGAAGGGAACCGACCCGGGTATATAACTCAGACAGACGCAGGATTTGTATCTGGGGGGGGTCATGCGCTACCTGCATCCCCGAAGAGCCATGGGGGGTGTTGGCTTGGGGGCCAGTGTTGGCTGATCTTCGGTTGTCTGAGAGCTTTATTTCCTCTCGGAAAAAGGCGTTATAAAAGAACAAAATTACTGAGGCACTGTATCCTCTTAAGTAAATTTGGAACAGTTACCCGATGATTGCAACAACTTTTTTTGTTAAAGATAAAATCACTAGGTTTTTACAGATTAAATCTTCTAGTGAATTCATTCTAGTGCAATAGATTATGGTCTATACATTGAAATATAATGACTTTCTAGAAACTAAATTGTTTTTTATTGGTGTCCAATCACCTTGGCTAGGTGTTTGTATTTATCCCATATTATGCCATTGAAAACATGGGGAATTGAGGAAGCTCTTCGTTATTTGGCAGTAGAAAAGAAAACGAGGTGAAATCCAGATCCCAAAAATGGTGAGCCAATAACTGTGGCAAAATGAGCAGCGTTTTCAATCCTATCGGATAGCCGGGCAGCCTTGGCTGCAGCCTTGGCTGTTTATGATGGCACCTCTGCTTGGTTGCTCGGGGTTTGCAGTAGATCACTCCAGCGACCCCCATAAGAACAGGCGAATAACAAGAATCAGAGGGAGTAAAAATAGAATCAAGCGCAGCTTGTCAAGCGCAGCTTGTCGCACGCTATTCCCGTTTATAGGATAAATACTTCAGAAGCTGCGTGACCTCTATTTACAAATACCAGCTTGTGTGGAAGAGTGAGAGTATGAGACCGAACTATGTGATTGAAGATCCACGGGACAAGATGAACATCTCCTTCCTTCGCCAAGTCAACAAGGAAGCCCGTGAAGAAGACGAGCGCTTCTACAACACATATATGCAGCCCACGGCCAAGAGAAAATCCTATATCTTGGCTCATCTTGAGACTCAGCCCGACACAAAAACACATGTTTACAAGGGTAAGCAAGCTACATAATAAGCTGCTGAATCAATAGACTCGGAGTGCAAGGTTGTAGGGGGCTTAGCGCTTCGGTCTATGCTGTGTCCGATTCCCTGCCAGATCCTTTTTATTGACCGCTGGCACTTTCCAGTGGGATCTCCCTACGCTCCCTGAGGGAAAATGGGCGGCAACAACTCAGAGCTTCAGCTCGGCAGCAGAAAGTATCTCTGCAAATTCTTCGGCAGTCTGTGCTGACAAGAGCGAAGAGCGGATCGCTTCCGATTTGAGTAAACGGGCTATGGTTCCTACTAGTCTCAAGTAATCTGTGGCCATGCGCTTGGGTGTCCCCACCACAAACAGCAGCTTGGCTGTCTGGTTCGAGTTTTCAAAAAAGACCCCTTTGGTGCTACGCCCGACAGCGAGCACCATATCTGTGACGCTCTCAGTGCGAGCGTGTGGCAAGGCGACATCGAAACCCAAGCAGGTGGCTTCTTCGCGTTCACGAGATAAAATATCTTGGTAAAACTTCTCGAAATCCTTCACGCGTGGATCTGATTTGAGCAGGCTGGCGACTTCACGGATGCCGGAAGTGCGTTTCGTCTCCACGAGTTCCATTGAAATCAGATGCGGCTTCAATAAATCCAGCAACCTCATATTATTCCGATTCTTGGACTAGCACCGAAAAAAGGCAAGACTGTATCGCGTGAGAAATAATATTCTCATGGGCTGAAGAAAAAAAACGCCCTCGCGAGAGGGCGCCCTGCTTTTATACCGACATGTAATTACGAATGTCAGGCGGTGAGATTCAGCTGACTACCTTGTGAGTCGCCGGATTTGGTCACCTGACCTTCGGAATCGTAGATGCCGAGATCCAGACTTCCTATCAGGCTTTGGACAATCCCTTCAGAAACCTGCTGGGATTGTTTGATGCCGTTGATCGGAGCCACCAGTGTTGCGGCAGCCTCGCTTATGCGCGGAGGGGTTGCCATCACTGATATTGGGCTGACATCTAGCATACGATTACCATTCACCCGAATCTGCATCTTGTCAAGAGGCTCGGGATATTTCTGTAAAAAAATCGTTGGGCTCGCCTGCCGGTTAGTGGCAGTGTCTGAACCATGCAGGTGCTCAGTGAAATAGAATGGACCGAGGCAAGAGAGCTGCACGAACGCCGCGTCTCTGCATGGACGCAGCCGCACTTGCTCCGACAATCCCATCACCAGCGACATCCCACGGAAGATTTTCTCTGGGACTACTACTCACTCCGCCCCTCCTTGCTAACACGATGGTCGCCAGGCTGGGGGGTGATACTGCAAGGAGAATCGGCTCTTCATTACTTGAATAGAGACGGTTTTACCCGCTACGCAGAAGGCGTGGGTCTGGGTGCGCCGCCGCTCTCTCCCAGGCGAAGAGAGGGATGGAGTTGGACACTCTCTTTGCTAGAGGTCACAGCCTCCCGACAGCCTCAGTGTGCCTGTTACGCTCTACACGAATGGGCTATGGTTTACCGCATCCCTGTGCCACGCCACGCCCAACTCCCGCTTAGGGTCAGCCAAGAGCAGATCAACGACACTTTGTCCAGAGGCACGCTATGCACTCATTACGATGCTTTTCGATTTTTTACTAGCGCCGCCGCGCCGCTCAACCCGTGGCAACTTGATAGATCCAGCCAAATCGAGCACGAGCAACCCGCTTGCCTGCACGCCAACATGGATCTCTACAAGTGGGCTTACAAACTCCTCCCTTGGATAGCCTCGGAGGTGGTGGCCGATGCCTTCGCCCTAGCTCTGGACATCAGGGTCCTCGATATGCGAGCCAGCCCTTATGATGTGACCCACCTGGACCTATCCCCCATCCGAGTGGAAACTCCAGAGGGTAAAGAGCAGTTCCAACAACAACAGCGGCTTCTGGCCCAACGCGCTGCACCTCTCAGGCTCCACCTCATCCAGCTTTACCGAGAGCTTCTTCAAGTATCCACGCCTTCTTTACCCTGAATCCGGGTTGCCGTTCCATGGAAGTCCACTCTGAAAACAGCGCACGACTACTTCGATAACACCGCCGTTTTCCCTTGCCTCTCCAGCATTACACCTTGCCACGCCCTTTCTGATTTGGCATGAATGGCAGATGGCAGGACACAGTCACTGGTCCCAGATTAAGAGGGCCAAAGGAGCAAATGACGCCAAGCGCGGCCAGATTTTTAGCCGCTTGGCTCGAGAGATCACCATGGCCACCAGACTCGGTGGCAGCGATCCGTCTTTCAACCCGCGTTTACGCCAAGCCATCACCACGGCCAAAAGCGAGTCCATGCCGACTGATACAATCGAGCGTGCCATTAAAAAAGGCACTGGCGAACTGGCAGGTGGCCAGCTCGAGGAGATGCTCTACGAGGGCTACGGCCCAGGCGGTGTTGCCATCCTCGTGGAAGCCACCACGGATAATAAGAACCGGAGCGCGGCTGAAATCCGCAGTCTCTTTTCTAAAAATGGCGGCAACCTCGCCGGAAGCGGAAGCGTCTCTTGGATGTTCTCCCACAAAGGTCTGATACAGATCCCCGCCGACCAGACTTCCGAGGACGCCGTCATGATACCTGCCCTCGACGCGGGGGCTGAGGACATTCGCACGAGCGGTGAATTCGTGGAAGTGGTGACTTCCATAGACAAACTCTATTCTGTGGACGACGCGCTCAGGAAAAACTCGCTCCCTGTCAAAGAAAGCCGCTTTTTCTATACCCCCAGTAATCTCACCCCCATCGCCGACCCGTCCGTTGCCTCTGAACTTCTGGAACTCATCACTCTTCTTGAAGAACACGACGATGCCAGCGCGGTCTATACCAATGCCGATATCCCATCTGACCTTATCCCTCCACCCACCACCTGACAGCTCTTCTCTTCACCTTATCCGCACCAACCTTCACCCTTTTTGACAACCGCCACCAACACCCTAGGATCATACCTTATGTCCGACACCACAGCCCCAGCCAAACGAGTCAACCTCCGCACCCCCGAAGTTATGGACTTAGTCCAAGCCCAAGTAGAAAATCACTACAAAAGTGAACTGGTGGACTGGGCTCGCACCAACGGCGGTATCTTGCGTGCCGGCAACCTGACCATCCGTTTGGCCAAAGCTTTCGGCTTCTGCTACGGCGTCGAGCGAGCCATTGACTTGGCCTACGCTGCCACCAAAGTCTTCAAAGATAGACGCATCTTTCTCCTCGGCGAAATCATTCACAACCCCGAGGTCAATTTCCAGCTAGCCGAGATGGGGGTGCGCTCTCTCAAAGAAATCGGGGGCGACTATGATCTGAGCAACCTCACAGCAGAAGATGTGGTCATCATCCCCGCTTTCGGCGCCCAAGTTCGCACTATGGACCGCATCAAAGAAATCGGCTGCCAAGTCGTGGACACTACCTGCGGGGATGTCATGAGTGTCTGGAAACGCGTCCGCCAATATTCCCGCGAACAAGTGACTTCCATCATCCACGGGAAAGCCTGGCACGAAGAAACCAAAGCCACCAGCTCCCGAGCCCTCACCTCCGACAACTCCAGCCACTATCTCGTCGTCTTCACCTTGGCGGAAACTGACTATGTATGCGACTACATCCGCAACGGTGGCAACAAGGCCGCTTTCCTAGAGAAATTCAAGGGCTGCCACTCGGAGGGCTTCAACCCGGATCTCCACCTAGTCCGCGTCGGTGTTGCCAACCAGACCACCATGCTGCGCGGCGAAACCGAAGAGGTCCAAAGGCGCATCCAAAAAGCTATCTTGGATAAATACGGTCCAGAAGAGGGACCGAAACGGTTCCGCTTTTTTGACACCATCTGCGGTGCCACTCAGGAGCGCCAAGATGCCCTGACCAATCTGCTCGACGAACCTATGGCTCTTCTGCTCGTCATTGGCGGCTACAATAGTAGCAACACCAGCCACCTAGCGGAAATGGGCGAGGCGAAACTACCCACCTTTTTTATTAAAAACTCTGAGCAAATGATCTCCGCCGACCTCATCCGGCACTACGATCAACATAAAAACGCCGAGGTCGAATCCACAGCTTGGCTCCCGCAAGACAAGCTGCTCGTCGGTATCACCGCAGGCGCCTCCTGCCCCAATAACCTCATTGAACATGCCATCCGCAGACTCTTCGAACTCCGAGGCATATCGGTAGAATCCCTGCTGGCGGATGCCCGAGGATCATCTCTCTAACTCTTCCTGACCTCTATAGCACTTGCCACAACCCGCACAACCCAGCTAAGATCACCGCCGTGAACCATACTTTGACTTCTACACAGCTTTTTGAATCCATGCCCGAGACCCTCGCCCTCGAGATCATCGAACATGTTTCCAAGAACCAAAAGGAAATCTACAAAGACCTAGTGGATGCCATGGCAAAAATCAGGCGCACCCGCCGCCCTGTCATCCTCGAGATGCCCCGCTCCACCCGCCATCCCGAGATGCTCGCCATCCTCCAGAACACTCCAGCTATCGAAGTCGCTTTCCAAATTTTAACCGCATGGCTCCTCGATACCCAACAGCCCATGCTCACCGCCTTCCTCGAAGCTGTCGGCATCCCCCACGATGGCGATGGCTGCGCTGACGAGTTTCCAGAGACTGAACCAGATACCGCTCTACTCCAGTCCGCCCTCGATACCCTGCTTAAGGATTATCCCGCTGACAAGGCCACCGTGTATCTGCACGCTTTCAATGCCATGCCCGAAACCTGCTGGGAGTCTCTTGACGCCCTGCTCGGCCAAGATCCACGCCTAGCGTTTGCCAAGGCGAAAGCCTGAGATAACGGGCGCCAACCCCCTCCCCAACCGTCTTACGGCGTGCGCTGCGGGCAGACTCCTGCTTCCCTATGTTGGCACTAACATTTTTTTCGGTTTCGCCCTTTTCATCTCGGGCTCCTTACCGTATGATTCCTTCCATGAAACACGCCCTTCCCTCCTGCCTCCTCTCCCTCCTTCTCATCGGCTGTCAGTCTTCTCAACCGAAACCTGATAACGCCACGCAACCAGGTGCTCAAACCTCCCAACAGATTCCTGCACAATCCGGCACCGCTGAGAGCTATGCCCCCGTGCAACCTCAGCTCACCCCCGAACAGCAAATCGAAGGCATCTCACAGTCCACGACCCCGGGCATCTCATCCGCCGCTCCTGAAAATATCACTTGGGGAGATTACACCGTCCAGCTTGGTGACTCGCTCTGGCTCATCGCCAAAAAGCATGACACCAGCGTGAATAAAATCATGGAAGCCAACGCCCTCTCCAATAATCTCATCCGAGCCGGCATGAAACTGAAAGTGCCGATGCCTGCACAGCCCACCCAATAACCAGAAAATAAACGGCTGCATGAAACTCATTTTTCTCGGCGATGTCGTGGGCGAAGCAGGCCGCGAAGCGGTGCGCGATCTTCTACCCATCGCCAAAGAGCGGCTACAGCCAGACATCATCATCATCAACGGCGAAAACGCAGCAGGCGGACACGGCATCACACCCCGCCTCGCCATCGAGTTGATGCGCTACGGTGCCGATGTGGTTACACTCGGAGACCATGCGTGGGATCAACGCGAGATCTTTCCTTTCTTTGCCACGGAGCCTCGCCTCATCCGTCCATTTAACTACCCCGCCCCCGCCCCAGGCCAAGGCTGGGTCACCGTGCAGGGCAACGGCAAAAAACTCGGCGTGATTTCCGCCCAAGGCCGCACCTTCATGAAACCCGAAGTGGACAATCCCTTCACCCACATCGGCTCTGTCATTGACACTATCAGAACTGAAACACCCTGCATCTTCGTGGACTTCCACGCTGAAGCGACTTCGGAAAAAATCGCTTTTGGCAGACACCTCGACGGGCGTGTCTCCGCCATCGTCGGCACCCACACCCATGTGCCCACTGCCGACGAGTGCATCTTCCCCAACGGCACGGCCTACCTCACGGATGCCGGCATGACCGGCGCCTACGACTCCGTCATCGGCACCGAGGTCCGCGGTGTCGTAGATCGCTATCTCACCCTGCTCCCCCAACGCTGGCAGATGGCTAAAAACGATGCCCGTATCAGCGGCGCTTACATCGAAATAGACGACTCCACTGGCCGCGCCACCCACATCGAACGACTCCACTACCGCAGGGATGAGCTACTCCCCACAGGATCCTGAACAGACACTCAGCGTCTCCGAGCTGACCGACGCGATTACCGCCCTCCTCGAGCAAGGCATCGGGCATGTCTGCGTCGAGGGCGAAATATCCAACTGGCGCCGCCAGTCCTCAGGCCACTGCTATTTCTCGATCAAAGATGAGCGGGCTCAACTCTCCGCCGTGATTTTCCATGGCGCAGCCTCGCGCCTCTCTTTCTCACCCTCCGACGGCATGTTAGTCAAGGCTTCAGGCTCCGTGACTGTTTACAAAGCCCGCGGCCAATACCAACTCATCGTCTCTCGCCTGCAACCCGCTGGTCTCGGCGACCTCCAGCGCCGATTCGAGGAACTCAAAAACAAACTGCGTGCCGAAGGACTCTTCGACTCCAGTCGCAAACGCCCCATCCCCAAGTTCCCACAAACCGCCGTCCTTGTCACCTCCCCCTCTGGCGCAGCTCTCAGGGATATGCTCACCGTCCTCGAACGCCGCGCCCCCCAACTCCGCCTCCGCATCTTCCCAGTGCGGGTGCAAGGCGACGGCGCAGCCGCTGAAATCGCCTCGGCTCTCGCCACCATCTCGCGATGGTCACAGACTGGCGCCTACCAGCCGCTCGACACCGTCATCCTAGCTCGCGGTGGAGGCAGCATCGAAGATCTCTGGGCGTTCAACGAAGAACCTGTTGCCCGCGCCATAGCAGCTTGCTCCGTGCCTGTCATTTCTGGCATCGGGCATGAGACAGATTTCACCATCGCTGATTTTGTCGCTGACCTGCGTGCGCCCACCCCCAGCGCAGCCGCCGAACTCCTCATCCAGAACCGCGAGGACCTCCTCGACGACATAGCCTCGACCACGAACCGCCTCGCCGCCCAAGTTCAGAACATTCTGATGCGCCATCGCCTCACCCTCGATCGCACCACCTCCAGCGCCGTATTCCGAGATCCAGCCCGCATTGTCCAAGCCTACCAGCAACGAGTGGACGACCTCACCAGCAGCTTGGACCAATCTCTCGACCACAGGCTCAGCTCTCTCGCCCTCCGCCTCGACGCCCTCACCAGATCCCTCGCCGCGCAGCACCCCAGCTCCCACTTAGCTTTACTCTCCTCCAAACTCCAAACAGCCTGCGCCAGGCTGGAACTACTCGACCCCACCCACACAGTCCGCCGTGGCTACGCCATCCTCAAAGACACCACCGGACACCTCATCCGATCCACGCATCAACTCCCCCAAGGGACAAAATTCCACGCTGTGCTCTCCGATGGCACCCTCCACGCTATTTCAGACGGCACCGAACCGTAATCACCAGATTCATCTGCAATTATCCCAGATCAGACAATAGCACACGGAAGCATACAGGTGCGAGGCGCAGGCTCGCCTGTTCTCATGGGTGCCGCCGTAGCATCTACTGCAAACCCTGAGCAACCAAGCAGAGGTGCCATCATAAACAGCCGAGGCTGCCGCCTTGATTTTTGGAGAGCACGCCGTGATCGCAAGACTGCGCCTATCATAAGCCGCAAGCGCATCAAGCACACCCAAACTCAAATCCAGTCTGATTAATTTTATACACACTATCCGAAACAACCAGAAACAATGGGATACAATTAACAACAATTTCCATTACAGATAAAATCATTAACCAACATCATTTCATCAGTAAAAGAAGGCGCGCATGATAGTGATTTACTCAATGCATGTCAACATAGATCATCTGGCGGTAACGATAATTATGCAAGAAACTATATATTGTGCTTTCTTTCAAAAACAGCTTGATTATAACTATAATACCCACTACTATTCAATCATACAAGGAGGAATCTTACATGTGTAAGCTACCAAGTCACAAGATTGCAGTGATACTGCTCATTTTATGACACCTTGTATTAAAATAAATCACTCTTTTGGCGTTAGTCAAAAGAGAACAAAGGAGTAAGAAAAATGAAAAAGACAACAACAACTCGTTGCAATAGCCTCTTGGAAGGCTGGAAGGAGCATGCCCCCGACACAAAATTCGGCGGTGTATCGCTCGACCAGTTCCAAGAGGTAGTGGAACAGTGGCGGAAAACGCAAGAGCAAATCACGAAAGTGCGCAATGAAGCGACTCGAGTGATAGCCAAGCGCCAAACCCATGAACAATCGCTGAGGAGCTACCTCTTCTCAGTGACCAAAGCCATAATGGGAGATCGCGAGCACGGGCGCAACAGCCCCATCTTGCGTGGAGCTGGGTATAAAACCACCAGCGACGAAAAAAGCGGCTTAACCAGTAAATCTGATCAAGCCGCCGTGAGTTCTAGCAACTGAGGCTATTGTTAAGCCCCAGAAACCCTCGGGAGTTAGCGCTCTCGGGGGTTTTTTATTTTCATAAAACCTGCGCTGCTCGCCTAGGCATTGCAAGTTTTTTATCGGCCTGACGCTCTTTGCCAGAGACCAAGCTTGGGCGAACGGAGCGTGAATCTACTCCCCCCCCCCTCGAGGCTCCTACCCTGATCTCGCACCCCTGATCTCCACCACCAACAGCCACAGGCCACACAAAACAGTATTGAACCCAGATTTTGCATTAGACACCATGTTTTCTACTGATGCAGAGCTAAAAACACCCGAAACATCATTACCCATTTGGTGAATATAACACATTGATTAAGAAACGAATCAGGGTTTTGATTTCTAATGCTTTGCATTAGAAACTGAAGAACGCAGCCCTTCCTAATGCAAAATCTGGGTTGAAAAACGCATGAAATTTGATAGAGAATGCAGTCACCATGCGTCAGAATACAAATACCACTAGCAAGACCATCTGGGCCTTTGATCTTGGGTTAGCTTCCATCGGCGAAGCTGTCCGCAATACGCAAACGCAAGAGATCATCCATGCAGCATCCCTCATTCTCCCCGCCGAATGTGCCAGCATCGCCGATGCCCGCGACCGCAGGCGTGCCATGCGCACCCGCGAAGCTCACAAAGCACGCGAATCGTGGCTGGATCAAATCTGGCATGAATCTGGAATGACGCCTCTCCAAAAACGGAAACCTTTTTACGATGAAATTCAGGAAAAATGGATACCTGAGAAATGCCAGAAAGCCGACTACCGCCTCGAACGCGAGTTCCCACCAGCCCAACAGAAGCGGGACAAAGACGGCAAACTTGTGGACATCGTTTATCCCAATGGCAAAGCCAAAGACGGAGCCCCTGCATCCAAGCAGGAAGATTTTGAAATATGCTACAACTCCGCCCTGCTCAGAATAAAACTCCTCCGTGGGGAAAAACTCGAAGAGTGGCAAATCTACAAAGCGCTCCACGCAGCACTCCAGAAACGGGGTTACGGGCAAGTCGCATGGGCGAATAAAGAAGCTCTGCGCGAGCCAAAGAAAAAAGCTGACGAGGAAAAAGAAGATCAGGCTTTGGCCGATAAATGGAAAACTTTTGAACAGGAAGTCAGAGAGCATCTTCCAGAATCATGCGCCGAAGCCGACCAATTTTTAACGCCATGTTATTACGATGCTTTTAACATGGGTTTATGGAATCCAGATAAGCCAGACAACCTCACCAACAAAACCGATTGCCATGCCAAATCTACACAGCAGATCCGTTTTCCAAGAGAAAAGGTAGAGCTGGAAATTATCAATCTCGCCAACCAAGCTACCAAGCAACTAGAAAATCTTTCTTCGTTTTTTGGCATGGTTCAAAAAGAAGGTCTGGTTCTCACTGACTTAGTTTCGGGCAAAACTGTGGGCGGAACAAAATATGAGGGCGAAAGAAAACGAAAGGTAAAAGTCCTCGCCAAAGATTTCGGGCATCTGCTTTGCCACGGCCCCGCCGGGCGGGCATTTGCCACTTACACTGAACGCAAAGAGGGCGAAGAGGCTCTCTCATTTGAAACCATCGCACATCCAGACCCAAAACAAATCGGCAAACAAAAGTTTGGCACGGCAGGCACACCGCTAGACTGGTGCGCCGCCATCGGCCAAAAAATCCCCCGCTTCGACAACCGTATCCTCGCCCCTTGCGCGTTGATGCCGAGATTTCACTCGTGCAAGGCAACACCGCATTTCCTGAAAGATGGTTCCATAGACGAACATTCATTGCTGGCCTGCGAAGTGACTTTTTTGATGAAGCTAAAAAACCTGAGAGTTTTACGGGCGGGTTTTGATGCTTCTCTGACGCACGAACAAATTAAGGCCATATTCGATGAGGTAAGGGATGAGGTTGTCAAAGTCTTACCGTCTAAATCTAAAACACCAGAAAAGACAGCAGCAGAGATATTTGCCCTGAATAAAACAGACCTTAAAAAGTGGGCTAAAAAAGAGGGCTTTAGCTTTACTCTTCACCCCGCCCACGAAAGTGTAGAAGCACCAAAATACTCGGGGCGTTCACGATACTCCAGACCAGCCTTAAAAATACTGAAACACATAATTTTGAGCGGACAGTCTCCGGTGGAAGCTCGCCGCCTTTTGACTGATGAGAGTTCACCTCTTGCAAAAGAGCTTGGTCTAAAAGTTTTCAAGGAAGATAGTGAATCTAGCAAACGGGCTGGCATCACTCATTCAGACCTCTCATTTTTGCGGAAAATGGGCGACTCGTGGGGAAGTATTCACACACCTGACAGCACCTTGGACATATTCAAAAAAGAGTCTCAGACACCTGACGGTGGACTGGACAAGGATATGGCTCTTAAAAAGCTGATAGGTTCTTCAAACAATCCTGTTGTCAGACACAGGCTTGGTCTTTTTGTGAAAAGGCTTAATCTGTTTCATCAGCAACACGGCGAGCCTGAGTTTATCGCACTTGAGTTCGTCAGGGAAGACTTCATGGGAGATGAAGCTAAGAAAAAGCTTTCCAAATTTCAGAACGATAACAAAAAAAGCAACAAGAATGCCGCCGATAAAATTGAAGCTCTCAAAATGGCGGGACGCGGTTCAGTGCTCAAATACAAGCTCTGGGAACAGCAGGGGGGCAGATGCCTTTATACTGGAGAGTCCATAGGCGAAACTGAAATAGACTCATTACAGATCGAGCACATCGTCCCTCGCAACCATCCCCAAACGCAAGGTCCTGATTCGCAGTGGAACTATGTCGTCACCAGAAGGGAGTCCAATGAGCGCAAAGGCAATCGCACCCCATTCGAGTGGTTCCAGCAAGACCCGTCAGCATTTCAGCACCCTATGGGCGCGGTAGGGGTAAACCTTTCGCCTACCGAAAAGACCAACCTATGGGATGCTTATTGCAAGAGAGTTGAGGAGCGTAAAACAAACCTTGGCAACAAGAGGGTGAAACTATTGATCTCAAGTGAAGCCCATACATTGGTCGAACGCTACGAGGCTTTGGCTACGACTGCCACCATTGCGAGGATGGCTATGAAGATAACAGATATTCTCTTCGGCTGGAATAATGGCGTGGACACAAAAGACATTCGTCGCATCAGAGTATTCCCTGGCGGGCGCACAGCAGCAATCCGTCGCCGCTATCTGCTCAACACGCTTCTGGGCGTGGGGGGCGAAGACAAGATGCGTGAAATCGAAAGTGTTCGCCGTAAAATGGCTGAAATAAAGGCGGCGTGGCCCAGTGCAGATAAAGCAGTTCGCAAGGAGTTTTACGATTACAAGAGAAAACTTTTAGATTTGATTGAAGGCAGCAAGAAAGATCGCTCTGATGATCGTCACCACGCCCTTGATGCTCTGGTTCTTTCGTTTTTGCCCACTTGGGCGAACAACCCACATAAAGAAGATTTTTTCAGATTTCCTCCACCGTTGGATAATCCTTACCCATCTGCGCCAAACATCGTAAAAGTCCGCAATTTCTTTTCCGATGCCATACAGTCAGTCATGCCAATTCCCGTGGCACTGGAAAAACCGAGGCTGGCTGAAACAGCGTATGGCTTGCGGGAAGTTTGCGGTGAAAAACAAATTTCCCAAAGGGTGGAGTTACACAAACTTGCTTACACTGGTATCAATCCGAAATTCGATCTGGA
>DYRQ01000073.1 GCA_020718645.1 Verrucomicrobium spinosum | reverse complement strand
AGACGGATCTTTACCTGACCATCCCCATCGTGGCCGCATGGAACTCTGTCAAACGGGCTGCCAAGGAGAACGGTTTTACCTTCACTGTTCCCACCCACCCAAAAATTCTTGCCCGCAACAAACAAAATAATATCGGCGAACGCTACCAACACATTTTCGACACTTTCGAGCGCGGGGATAAAGAATATTTCCAATATGACCCCAAAAATAAAATCGTGGTTTTTGCCCGGCCAGTGCGTCTCAGTGAAAGCTGCCTGACCTGCCACGGCAACCCAGCCAACAGCCCGACAGGCGATGGCAAAGATATTCTCGGATTCCCAATGGAAAACATGAAAGTCGGCGACATCAAAGGCGCGTTCATCCTAGAAGCACCTCTGACCGAGGACGCCAAACTCGCCCACACCATGCAGACCATGACACTGGCTGGCATCGGCTCATTTGTGGTGGTGTTGGCAGCCTTCGGATTGCTCAGCAAGTTTGCCATTGCGCGGCCTTTGGCAACAGCGATCGAAGTGATAGCCCAAGCCTCCCGCGAGACAGGCACCGCCTCCAGCGAAATTACTTCCGCCAGCCACAACTTGGCAGCGGGTGCCAGCCAGCAGGCATCGGCTCTCGAAGAAACCAGTGCCTCGCTCGAAGAACTCTCGAGCATGACCAAGCGCAATGCCGATAGTGCTCAAGAAAGCAATCATCAAGCCACCGAAGCCCGATCCTCGAGTGAACAGGGCTCTCACGACATGAATGACCTTTCCGACGCCATGGCCGAGGTTGGGGATATTATGAAATCCATTGATGAAATCGCCTTTCAAACCAACATTTTGGCACTGAATGCCGCGGTGGAAGCCGCTCGTGCTGGTGAAGCCGGTATGGGTTTTGCCGTTGTCGCCGACGAAGTTCGCGCCTTGGCGAAGCGCAGTGCCGATGCCGCTCAAGAGACGGCGGAGAAACTCAGCCACGGGCAGAAACTCACAGAAAAAGTGGCGGCTAGCCTGACCCAGATTGTGACTCAAGTCCGCAAAGTGGACGGCCTAGTTACCGAGATTGCCCTTGCTTCCAAAGAACAGGCCATCGGCATTCAGCAGATCAACGAGGCTGTCTCCCAGATGGATGAGGCGACCCAAAGCAACGCTGCCTGTGCCGAGGAAACCTCTAGCTCAGCCAGCTTGCTCCAGGTTCAAGCAGATGCCTTGGGTAAAGCGGTCATTCGCCTCGAGCAGATGGTGGGTAAAAAATAAATCATGCCCAGCCTCTTCAGCGCTTCCGTGGGAAAACAGAATTGCCTTGTAATAAACTCTTGTGAGCTGATTATTGGTTGCAGCGTATGAGTGTTACACCAGTCAAACTGCCGCAGAATATCCTGATCGTTGAGAGACGCGAAAGCCTTGACGCCGGGGTGATGTCTGGAGCTGCTGTCGAGACTCGCATGAGCCTCGCACAAAAGCTCGATGATTATCTTCTCCGCCTTGGCTATTCCAACGCCTATGTGCTGGGTATTGTCGTCCAACTCATGACGCAAGGCAAAGTGCGAGTGGAATTCCGAGACCACCGCGAAAGGCTTCAGTTGGTCGCCCCCGAGGATCTCATGTCCCGGACCGTGGCCGTCACTATGTTTGATAGCTATGTGACTACACTGACACAAAAAGATAAGACACCAGTGGCTTTTGGCTCTGGCACGACCCAGCGCATTGTCGTCCAAGGCCCCCGCAAGTAATCCTCAAGCCTGCGATGATGCAGGGTGCTGTTGAAGGACGGGTTGGTTTTTCAGTCTGTTGCCGCGGAATTCTGCCCGAGATCCACTCTCTCCACTGCTGCTAGGCGGCGGGGTTTTTCTGGATGGAGCTGGAGGCGATAAACCCCTTGGGCTTGGCCTTTGGATAGCTCGCGGAACAGTCCGGGTGCATCCCGTTTTTGCAGCTCCAGCCATCCGGTGCATCCCTGGCCGCACCACTGTGCCGATGCCATAGCTTTTTGCATCCGAGGCCAGCCCATTAACCGTGCTAGGCCGGGTGCTCTCTCCACCTGTTTGCGGGAGGTGACCAAGTAGCTGAAAGGTAGTGCCCGGAGATCAATCTTGAGGTTGTGCGAAAACTCTCTCCAGAAAACAGACTGGAAAACCCACGAGGGCGGCTGGGCGTAAAAGTGGCACCAGTCTGCATTTTGGTCACACATAGGACATGGCATGTGCGAGGTGCATGGGGCGATGGGCTTGTGTCCTAGTGCCATCAAACCCTCGCGCACCGAGGAGAGTCGTAGGCTGATTTCTTTTGATCCGGGTTCTAACCAAACAATCTCCTCCGCTCGCGCCGCCCACGATACAAGGCCATCTAGAGCGGCTTCAGATAACTCGCCCACGACATGGCTGATCACGAGGAGAGAACTCTTGGGGAGAGAGGAACCCGCAGGCAAAACTTCTGCAGCCCCGCCCCGCTCCTGCAGTCGGGTGGCTGCGTAATGGGCGGCGTCAGGGGATTGGTCGGACACCCATCCCTTGCGTAAGCCGGCCCATGCGGAAACCGTGCGGCCAGCTACACCGGAGCCGCAGCCCCAATCTACAAAGTGGTGGCAGGTGGGTTTCCATCCCAGGCGGTCTAGATGGGCGAGAACGCCGTCCAGTTTCCATCCGATGCGCTGGGCGAAAGTGGCGTCGTAAAGCTCGATCGTGCGCGGTGTCCAGTAGGGTTCGCGGGCATCGCCTAAGAAGCTATCTCTCAATGAGTCCAGCAGAGACCAGTCGTCAGGCGAGAGGTAAGGATCTTTCATCCGTCTGTCCTGTTGAGATACTTGTGCCTAGGGCATGCACTGGGTGCAGGGGTGTGAAGTAAGCAACAGCGAGGCATTCTTGTAATAGAAAAGCACCCACGAAAAAAATAAACCTAAAAATCGGGCCGCCGGGATTTGAACCCGGGACCTCTTCCACCCCAAGGAAGCGCGCTACCAAGCTACGCTACGGCCCGAATCGGAATGGTGAGCATGCCTGTTTTTTGCGTGATGGAAACAAAAAAGTGACAATGTTCCAGAAAAAGATCAGGCAAAAATCGCTGGCTGACCCCAAGTAAAATAGCGTGGCGCTAGCGGAGTTTGAACTCAGCTATAGCGAACATCCTTGCCTGGCTCCATTTCGAAGTCTTGGGCAAAGCGTGCTACGGTATTGGGGGTGATAGTTTCTTGCAGGTATTTGATGTGAATCGGGTGCTGGCGATAGACCTCCAGCTTGGCCAAGGACTCGCAATCAAAAGCCAGAAAAAATTGGTATTCCGACTGGGGATTAACATTTTTGCCCGTCTTGAGATTCATCACCTCAGGGATCTTGAGCAGGTTAATGCGTGTCTCGATGAGCAGGTTTTCCAATAGCTCGGGAGTGACATGCGGGGCCAACTTAAAATAAACGCAGTGGTGAATCATATATTTTGGGTAAGGAGCAAACCCTAGCCTAACGCCAGTCGCTCGTCAATAGCCTCCTCAGATTCCTAAAACCCGTTGAACCACGGCATCCCATAGGCAGTCCGGCAGCCATCGGCGGAGTTGGACCATCATCCACCCTCGAAAAGTGATCACCACCCGCGACGGCGGCCTGCGAGACTCCACCAGGCGCAGCAGTATTTGGCTGACTTTCGATACGGGTGCTCCTCGGGCGCTTCGCCCGGTAATCAGGCGCGAGGCGGCTTGGTGTAAACCGTGGTAGGGCGACCCGGAGGCAGGTTGGAAAAACTGGGTGGAGTGCCGTTGCGAGTTAGTGCGAAAACCGGTCTCTATGGGCCCCGGTTCCACGAGCACTATCTGAATCCCAAACGGTGCAACCTCCACTCGCATGGCGTCGCAGAGAGCCTCCACCGCGTGCTTGGTGGCCGAATAAGCTCCGTTGGTGGGTAGGGCAAATTTGCCGACGACTGATCCGATTTGGATCACCCGCCCGTCACCCCGTGCGCGCATCTGGGGGAGCACTTCGCGCGTCATGGCGAGCAAGGCAAAAAAATTCACCTCAAATTGTCGGCGCACTTCAGCTTCGTCTAGCTCTTCCAAGGCACCGAGTAATCCGTAGCCGGCGTTATTGATGAGCACATGGATCGGAGAGTGCTCACGCAGCACAGCTTGGCGCTGGCCAGGGTTAGTGACATCCAGAGCGGCCACAGTGATGCGGGGCTCTATCTGGGGCAAATCCGCAATCGCGTCCAAGGATCGTGCGGTGGCCACCACTGTATGGCCAGCTCGTGCGAGGGAGAGGGCTGCATCGCGCCCGATGCCGCTGGAGCAGCCTGTGATTAAAATGCGTTTTGCTACCATGCTCTCCACTTTGTTATAGCCCAGATTCGATAGCTTTCTCAGAGCATGCCAGCGGCGGTGCGCATCATTTCATCAGAAGTGCGCAGTGCCACAACATTGGCTTCGAAGGAGCGGGCGGTGATAATGCTGTTGACCGATTCCTCGGCGTAGTCGGTGTTGGAGACCTCCAGCGCACCTGATACGACTGAACCTGTCCCGCCTGTGCCGGGAGCCGAGGTTTGGGCGGATCCCGAATATGCGGTGGGCGAGAGTGTTCCATCACCTTGTTTTTGCAAACCTTGCTCATTAGCAAAGGTGGAGAGCGTGACCCGTCCTGCCGCGACAGAGTTACCTTGGGCGTCGCGGGCTTGGACCGTGCCGTCGCGAGCCACACCTGTCAGAGTCGAGCCTGCGGGGAGTTGAACTGCGCCGTCTTCTCCCTGCAAAGCTTGGCCGCCCGGCGTGCGGAGGAAGCCTTGGGAATCTGGAACAAAATTTCCCGAACGGGTGTAGGAAGTCTTGCCGGCGTCATCGGCCACAGCAAAAAAACCTTTGCCTTGGATGGCGACATCTGAAGCAAACCCAGTCTGTTGCAGAGGCCCTTGTTCTTGCGAAGAGGGCGTGCTGGCAACCGACACTCCACCGGCAGCGGTCTCAGAGAGCGAGGTGGAGGCAGCTTGGAAGCCCGGTGTTGAGGCGTTGGCCACATTATTGGCCGATACAGCCTGCTTGGTCTGCAAGGCTTGCAGAGCGGAGGCGGAGGAGTGGATGCCTGAGATCATGATGGTATAATCTACCCCGAGCTTCACCTAGACGCAAGCCCCCAACAGCCGAGACCCGTGCCAATTGCGCGACGCGTCATGGGGCACTATTTTCTGGTTAGCTCCTTTTCGGGTTGCGATCTCAGGGATGGTGTGCCAATGGAGATGCCTCACATGAGCCTTGTTCCATGGACAATCTGGCTGACTCTCGCTGGCATGGCGATCTTGAGCCTGCCTGTGTGGAGACACTCCGCCCAGCACAAGTGGGTGGCGCTGATCACTGCCCTATCGGGTCTAGCGATGGCGACGATAGCCTTTCTCTCCTACGATATCTCGGCAGGAGGGGTGCAAGGAGGACTGTCTCTACCGTGGTTGCCGTCGCTCGGCATCTCCTTCAGTCTTGGGGCGGATGGAATCAGCGTGGTGCTCTGCTTGCTCACGGGGCTTGTCGCTGTGTCCGGGGTGTTGTTTTCGTGGAATATTGAAAAAAATAGCCGTGCCTTTTTCCTGCTATTTCTCGGGTTGGTAGGAGGCGTCTATGGGGTGTTTCTGGCCAACGATCTGTTCCTCATCTTCTTTTTCTACGAGCTGGCGATTATCCCAAAATTCTTTCTGATCGCCATCTGGGGTCACACGCGAAAGGACTACGCAGCCATGAAATTGGTGCTCTACTCACTGGTGAGCAGCGCGGCAGTGCTCTTGGGTATTTTGCTACTAGTCGCCGCATCGGGGACGGGCAGTTTCGATATGCAATCTTTGGCGGCGGCGAAAATTTCTGAGCCGGTGCAGATCTGGCTCTTCCCTCTCTTGTTTCTCGGATTTGGCGTGCTGGCCGGGCTCTGGCCTTTTCATACTTGGGCACCCACAGGCCATGTGGCGGCACCCACGGCTGCCTCGATGTTGCTGGCTGGAGTGGTGATGAAATTGGGAGCCTACGGCTGCCTGCGCGTGGCAGTGCAGTTGTGCCCCGCCGGTGCGGCTCACTGGTCGGGCTGGGTCTGTGCCTTGGGTGCGATTGCCATACTCTTCGCCGCTCTGATCGCGCTGCGTCAGCGGGATTTCAAATTCGTCATCGGTTACTCGAGCGTGAGTCACATGGGTTTTGTAATTCTCGGGCTCGGCACGCTCAATGCCACAGGTCTGGCGGGTGCTGTCATGCAGATGTTTTCCCATGGCGTGATCGCCGGGCTGCTGTTCGCCGTAGTGGGCAGGATGATTTACGAGCGCACCCATACGAGGATGTTTGGCGAGTTATCCGACTTGCGCCACCGGCTGCCTTTCGCCTTCTGGACTTTCGTGCTGGCGGGAGCTGCCTCGATGGGGCTTCCGGGTTTCAGTGGGTTCATTGCTGAGATTCAAGTGCTGATCGGGACCTGGAAAAGCCAAGCCATCTGGCTCGTGCCCACCGTGCTCGGCATGGCGGTCACTTTCGCCTATACGCTCCAAGCCTTGCACCAAGGCTTTTTCACGCCAGCCGCACAGGGTGACACCCATGCCTCCGAGCAGCTCCCCTCTATCACCCTGCCGGAAAAAGTCGCGGCGCTACTTCTTTTGAGCGCGACGCTCTGGGCTGGGTTGAACCCCGAGCCTTTGAACCGGAGAATCTACCCTGCTGTCAGTGCGATTGCTGAAAGAGTCGCCGCCGCTACAGCTCCAGCGCCACAACCATGATGAACCCACTCGACTGGAACACGCTGTTGAGGCTGCTGCCGGAAATTCTCGCAGGGCTCACCCTGTTTTCTGTGGTGGGCGTGGATCGCGGGCTGATCTCCCACTGGGGAGAGCAAGCGCGCTTCACCGTGTCGCGGCTTTTCGCCTGCGGGGCTCTGGCGGCGTGTGCGCTGGTTTCTTTGGCTGAGATTCCATTTGGCTCATCTGTGGGTCTTGCCGGAGCTGCCGTCTTTGATCCACTCTCGAGCTTTGCTCAAGCGGCTATTTTCCTGCTGGCCTCTGGTTCCCTGTGGCTCACGAGCCCTGAGGATGCAGGGGAACATCCCGCAGAGTTTTTTGCCCTCGGCATTGCCTCTGCGCTGGGGTTGTCGCTCATGGCTTCTGCGAGGGATCTGATCCTGCTTTTCATCTCTGTTGAACTAAGTGGTCTCTCGCTTTACGCGCTCTGCGCCTTCCACAAAAAATCTGCGGCATCCGCCGAGGCAGCTCTCAAATACTTCACCATCGGTGCAGTGGCTTCGGCCTTCACGCTCTACGGTTTTGGTATCCTGATGAGCCAAGCAGGCGGAACCCGTTTCGATGAGATAGCCGTAGGGCTTTTTTCGCATCCACCCACGCTGTGGACACTGGTGGGCGTCATCTTCTCCCTGGGTGGCATGGCCTTCAAAATCACAGCAGCTCCGATGCACATGGCTGCGCCAGATGTTTATCGTCACGCGCCGCTTCCTGTGGCTTCGATGATCGCCACGGCATCCAAAGTCGGCGCTGCCATGGCGCTGATCCGTTTGGTGGGTCATGCCCTCTCCCCGGATGTGCCGCTGGGCGGTTGGCACGCGGTGCAAGATTTCTGGGTGATCACCGCCGGTTGGCTGGCTGCGGTCAGCATGGTGTTGGGGAATTTGGGCGCGCTGGCGCAGCAGGGTTTTCGCCGGCTGATTGCCTATTCGGGTGTAGCCCATGCGGGCTATATGCTCGTGGCGCTTTTCTCTTGCACCCCGCAGGGATACGCCTGCTTGCTATTTTACTCGGTGATCTACGCTGCGGCAAATTTGGGGCTCTTCGCCCTGATCGCTGGCCGCGACGAGAGTGAGGGAGATAGTCTCCGCCGGTGGCAGGGGCTCGCCACCCATTCCCCCGCAGCGGCGATTGCGCTGGGAGTTTTTATCTTATCCTTGGCCGGGCTACCTCCGACGGCTGGGTTCGCGGGCAAGTTTTTTCTATTTATGTCGGCTGCAGGCGGGGCGCTGGGCTGGATGCAGGCGACACCTTTGCTCGCAGTGGGGTTGCTGGCAAGTTGCATTGGCTTCTACTATTATCTGAGGGTGCTCAAATACGCCTTCGTCCATGGTGTCGAGGAAGGCGAGGCGAGCATGACGGTGCGAGTTCTGCCTTTGGTCTGGATTTCACTGGCAGTAGTGCTCGTGCTGGGTGTCGCCCCCAACTTTTTGCTGGCTCCCATGGCGCAATGGGCGGCAGGGCTTTTCCCCTCGGCAAGCCTGTAACCATAACTCCGCAGCCCCAGTTTCTCGCTCTATTTCGATGTCCAGAGGCGCCAGGCGGAATATACCAGAAATACTGCAAAAGCTTTTTTGGCAAACTCTGCCGGAATTTTTTGGATGACAGCGTAGCCTGCCAGCGCCCCGAGAATTCCTGACACGCAGCAGGCCCAAAATATTTTCCAGTCCACCTTGCCCCCAAAAAGGTTGGCTCCACTCCCCGCTAAGGAAATGGGAATAATCAATGCCAACGAAGTGCCTACGGCCACATGGTAAGGCACACGAAATACGAGGATCAGCACGGGAACAATCACCGCACCGCCCCCGACTCCGAAGCAGCCGCTGGCAAATCCGGCGATCAAACCTAAGGTGGCGTATGAAAGATAGTCAGGCATTGTTGGAGTGCGTGCTTGATTGACTGCACACAACTGCTATCAGTTTTTTTTGCAAGCTTAAAAAATTATGGGCTTTTTGTCGTATTTTTACCCTGGAGTGGATGTCACGCTGATGATCCGTGGGGAACTCGCGTCAAAAGGTGCTGTCAAGATACTCAAGGGTGGCACGATCATTGGATCGGTGATCGGTCATAAAATCAGCATCGAGGGTCAGGTGCAAGGCACGCTGACTTCCTCTGAGAGTCTTGAGATTATCAGCGAGGGTAGTGTCGAGGGTAACGCCACTGCCATGTCACTTCTGGTTGAATCAGGTAGCGCTTACCGGGGCCGGTGCCGCATCGGACATCCGCCAGCTACGCCCGAGAGAGAAAACGAAGAAATCGACCATGCGCCGGAGACTAAGTCCACGCCTTCGAGATGGTTCTGGCAAAAATGAACTTGCCCGAATCATTCCCGCCCCTGTCCTCGAGTGCCAGAGATGTCTGCTGTTTTTCATGCGGTGCCGACAACCATGTTCCAGTGGATGCAGTCACGCTCCACTGCACCCGATGCAGCAAGCCAATTGATCTCTCCGATTATTCGATTGATGGCATGAGCAATCGCAAGATCCAAACCTATGGGGAAGTCACCATCGGCATCCGCGGCAAATATGCTGGCTCGAAACTCAAGGCTGGGCGATTGATCGTGCTGGGAGCGCTGGAAGCGCAATTTGAGTGCGATGAACTGGTAGTGGGCAAATTTGCGCTGGTGACGAGCGAGGGCACGGCCCGGGCGCTCTATGTGTTGACTGGGGGCAAGGTCAAACTGCCTGGCACCTTTAGGCTTGCCGAGGCGCATATCTACGGAGAGCTAGAAGTGGAGGCTTTGAAGGCGGAAGGTATCCTCGCCGTTTACAAGGGAGGCTCTCTTGTTTCCGATATCGAAGCGAGCAGTGTGAAGGTGGAGAGGGGCGCCTATTTTGAGGGTAATATTGTAGTCATCCCTCCGCCGAAACCAGAAATACCTGTTGAAGCTCCACCAGCCGCTGAATTGCCTGCGGATGAGGAAAAGATAGTGCCGGCGGAAGAGACCTTGTCTGGGCAGGCTTAACTTCGCCTGGCTCGGGCAGGTGTGCGATAGGGGTCAGTCATCAAGTGTGGCAATGGAGAGAAGCATCATCTCCAGTTGGCGATAGCCGTCGAGGTCGCCACGGAAGACGCTGCTATAATTGTTGTAAACCACCTCGAAGAGGGCGAGCCAGCCGGCCATGGGACGGCGCGTGGCCACTTTGCACACTGAAAAAATATAGTAGGGGTGCGGGGGTTTCCCGTCTTTGTTTTTGGGCAGGAACTCCAGGGCTTCGTCATCCCAGCGCGCTCCATTCTGGCCGAGCGTCAAGAGTTTGCGATCCATGAGCAGGCGACAGATCAGGGCGAGCTGGCAGCGTCCTGCGACGGCAATCATGAGAGGCACGGGCTGATCCTTGCGGCGATCTTGGAATTCGAGTTCTCTGAGTAGAGACAGAGCTTCATCCGTGCGGCCTTCGAGCACGGCATCGCACCAAGTCCAGTGGGATGCCCCGGGGTTCATGGCGACTATGATCTCGGCATCGGCGGCAGAGATGCGGTTGTTGGCGCCTGTGTAAAGAGCCAGTTTTTCAACTTCAGACCGGAGGGTGCGTGGATCTCCCCCGCAGCGGGAGACCACTGCCTGTGGCACATCCCGCGACCACGATGCGCCGGCGGCGTCGAGCAGTTGAGCCACATAATCAGGGGCACCATGGCGGTCCCAATCTTTGGATTTGGTGGGGGACTCGAGCACTTCGACGGCGCAAGCTTTTTCGATCTGTTTGGTTGCCGTGCGGCGGCGGTCCACCTCGGAGGCGGAAATCAGAAGGGTGACCCCCTCTGGCAGTCCGGATGAGATTAAGGAGACCAGCTCTGCAACGGCGGCTTGGATATCATCGGATTTCGCTTCGGTGGAGTCGCCGAGGAAGGTGGCATTCTTGATCCAGACCAAGCGGTCGCTGGCAAAAAGACTGGGGGTCTGAATCGCTGCGATGGCGGATCGGATGCTGCGCTCCATTTCCTCGCGTCGTTCGACCCAAGCATCAAAAATCTCGGTCTCGAGAGCGGGGTTGGAAGCCATGCTGGCAGCGAACTGCGCGGCGCGTTCTTTGACGCCGGGTTCATCGGAGCCGAGGATCAGGGTGGCTGGTGCTACTTTAGGCACGCGGCCTATAGTGGAGGAGCTGGTGGCTTTTGAAAAGGAGTTCTTTCCCCAAAAATGCCGGGAAAAGTGTGTTATCTGCAAGTGTCACTCGACTGGACGCTCATTTTCGGGCAAGGTATTGCGTATGGATTTTCTCACAGCACCTTGGCGTTCGTCCTACATCCACGGGGAGCCCGAGAAAAAGAGACTCTGTTTCTCGGATCTGCTCGATGAGCCAGACGAGTCACAGTCTCTGGTCTTGTGCCGTGGCCGCAGCTCCTTTGCCGTGCTCAACCGTTTTCCCTACAGCACGGCCCATACGATGGTGCTGCCCTACAAAGTCACCGGTGATTTGTGCGAGCTTTCCCAGCAAGAGCTGGGCGACCTCATGGCGATGTCTCAGGATGTCGTCCGGGCCATACGGGAGGTGTTCCAGCCTGACGCTTTCAATGTGGGTTTCAACCTCGGTGCCGCCGCGGGCGCGGGTATCCCGGGTCACCTGCACTTGCATATCGTGCCGCGCTGGCAGGGGGATCACAATTTCATGACCGTGCTCGGTCAGACTCGGGTGAGTCCGCACGAGGTCGCCACCGTGTGGGGCAAGCTGCACCCACTGCTGACGGGGACGCCTCCCGCCTGAATCACTTTTCTGCGATGAAAATTGTCTCCACAGCCCAGATGCGAAGCCTTGAGCGGACGGCTATAGCAGCCGGAACGACTGAACCCGCCTTGATGCAAGAAGCTGGGCTTGGCATCGCCAGCATCTTGATGCGTGAGTTTCCTGATGCCGATGACTTTGTTTTTTTCTGCGGCAAAGGTCATAACGGTGGTGACGGCATAGTGGCAGCCCGTTCCATCGAGCAGCATGGTCGCAAAGCCACCTGCTTTTCTCCCTACGCGCTGAACGAGCCTGATGTCTGGCCCTTCGATCGCTACTGGCGCCCGAGCGCCCGTGCCGTGCTGGTGGACGCTCTGCTGGGTATGGGTGCTAGGACGACTTTGAGCCCGGAGTTGCGAGTGGTCACGGAGGGTTTTTTACAAGCGTGGTATAATCCAGTAGTGGCCTTGGATATCCCGAGCGGCGTGGATGCTGACACAGGAGATGTGAGCGAAGGAGCCGTGTTTGCTTCCATGACCATCTGCTGCGGTTTCCCGAAGCAGGGTCTATTTTCTGAGGGAGCCATCCCCCATGTAGGACGCATAGCGGTGGCCGCGCTCTCTCTTCCCTCGGATGCGGTGCAGTCTGTGGATAACGGCATGGAGTTCTTACTGCCAGCCGAAGCCCGTTCACTCCTCAGACCCCGACTCTGGAATGCACACAAGGGGATGTGTGGACACTTACACATCGTTGCTGGTTCCATCGGTAAAGTGGGTGCCGCTATCCTCTGCGCCCGCAGCGCGTTGTCGGTCGGTGCCGGGCTAGTTACACTCTATGTCCCTGAGACGATCTATCCGGCTGTGGCCGCTGCGCAACCCGAGGTCATGGTCATCCCGGTGTCCGCGCCGGAGGAGGCGCTGCGCACTATTCCCCCCCACACCGTCTGCGTGGTGGGTCCTGGCATGGGCACGCACGAAGAGGCGGGGCATGCGTTGGAAGAGTTTTTGGCCGATACCACTCGGGTGGTGGTGCTGGATGCTGATGCTATTACCCTGCTGGCGCAGAACAGAAACTTCGGGCATCTGCTGAACGAAAATATCTTGCTGACGCCGCACCCAGGGGAGATGCGCCGCCTCTACCAAGGCCGCGATATTCCCCGCCTCGACGCCGTCCACGATTTCGTTGGCCGCTACCCGTCCGCCCTTGTGTTAAAAGGGGCTTACACTCTCGTAGCGCAGCAGGGGTTGCCGGTTTCGATTAACTCCACGGGCAATCCCGGGATGGCTGTGGGAGGCATGGGCGATGCCTTGGCTGGGATGTGCGGCGCACATTGCGCTCAGGGCTACAGCGTCTATGATTCAGCCCGGCTCTCGGTGTATCTCCACGGCCTTGCTGCTGACATAGCTGTTCGCCAAGCTTGTTCGATAGAAACTTTATTACCCTCCGACATGCTCCACCACATGGCTGCGGCCTTCCAAGAACTCAGGACGGCTTGGTATTGAGGCTCGCTAGGAGCTTGTTTGTTTTATTTGGAATTCTGTCCCAGAGGAACCAAGTAATAGCCTTGACCTAGAAATTCGTAAGTTTGCCAACCAGAAGGCGGTTTCTGTCCCACTGGAAACTCATTTTTCGGTAGTAGTCCCAAGCGTGGTGGAATGTTGTAAGTTGATTTTGTTTCCAATTCTGCCACCCGCTTTTCCAACCAGTTTACCCTCTTCTCGAGCTCGTGTAATTTATCCGGTGGAGCTGAAGGCGTTTGAGCAAATAAACCTGCTTCAGAACAGATCAAACCAAGAATCACAATTTTGCAGAGATGGTTCATCCTAAATTCCGCAATTGGAAGGCAATTTCTGATAAAAGCAGGCTTGCAAGATATTAGCTGGTAATGGTTTATGTGTGGATGAATAGTATTGAAGAGACTCACTTAACCCCAAATTTTGCATTAGGGAGTTGAAAACTGTGTAAACGGAGGGGCCAGAGAGCCGGCCCGGCAGAAGAGACCGTCCATCCATGGGCGTTTTTTTGGGTTGAGGGCGATTTTGAGCACGCGTTTGCGGGCATGGGTGCTGATCCAAGCTCCTAATGCAAAGCATTGGACCCGCAGGGTGGCTAAGGTGGGTTGGTTGGAGACATAATAGGCATTTTGTGTTGATGGAATCATGATTTTTTGAGCAGTTGGTGAA
>DYRQ01000001.1:29274-74631 GCA_020718645.1 Verrucomicrobium spinosum | reverse complement strand
AGAAGCGGCTTCCAGCCTGTGTTCGCCTCTGTCATCAGTGTGCATCAAGGTTCATATCAGTGGTTCGAAATCTAAGCGAATCTATGCAATCCGCGACAATTTCACTCGAACACACGCAGAACCGAGCCGCTACAATAATTGCGATAATTCGTCTTGTCTGGGGGGGGAGGTGACACCGCACTTGGCGTAGGCAGACTGTGTGGCGACGCGGCCTTGCGGGGTGCGCTGGATGAAACCTTGCATGATGAGGTAGGGCTCGTTGACTTCCTCGAGAGTGCCGGGTTCCTCGCCGATGGCGACGGCGAGTGAATTGAGCCCGACGGGGCCGCCACGGAATTTGTGGATGAGCGTCTCGAGCAAACGGGTGTCCATCTCGTCGAGGCCGTCCGCGTCAATCTCCAGCATGGCCAAGGCGCGGTCAGCGATGTCGCGGGTAATAGTGCCATCGGCTTTGACGCTAGCGAAGTCGCGCACCCAACGCAGGAGGTTATTGGCGATGCGCGGGGTGCCGCGAGAGCGGCGGGCGATCTCGAGGGCGCCGGCTGGGAGGATGTCTGCGTTGAGGATGCGGGCCGAGCGGGAGACGATGGTGGCGAGGTCTTCAGCGGAGTAGTAGTCGAGGCGGTTGACCATGCCGAAGCGGGAGCGTAGCGGGGCGCTGAGCATGCCCGAGCGGGTGGTGGCACCAATGAGGGTGAACTTGGGGAGGTTGATCCGGACACTGCGGGCGTTGGGGCCTTGGTCAATGATGATGTCGAGACGGTAGTCCTCCATCGCGGGGTAGAGGTATTCCTCGATAGTCTTGTTGAGGCGGTGGATTTCATCAATGAAGAGGACATCGCCGCGTTCGAGAGTGGTGAGGAGGCCGGCGAGGTCTCCGGCTTTTTCGATGACGGGGCCGGAGGTGGTTTTGATGGCGGAGCCCATGGCCTGTGCGATGATGTTGGCGAGGGTGGTTTTGCCCAGTCCGGGAGGCCCGCAGAAAAGGAGGTGGTCGAGGGGTTCGCCTCGGGAGCGCGCGGCTTGGATGAGAACCTCGATACGCTCTTTGATTTTGGCTTGGCCGGTGAAGTCGCTGAAATCTACCGGGCGTAGGGTGAGGTCTAGTGTGGTTTCTTCGTCTTTGTTGAATTGGTCCAGCTTGTGGTCGCTCATAATGTTTCGCTGCGCTTGGCCTGTTGCCAGAGAGATTCGAGTTCGTCGAGTGTGTAATCTTGCCAAGTTTTCCCTGAGGCGGTCACAGCCTGCTCGATTTGGCGGAATCTGGATTCAAATTTTGCCGTGGCGCGGCGCAGGGACTCTTCGGCATTCACTCCGAGGAAGCGGGAATAGTTGGCGAGGGTGAAGAGGAGGTCGCCGAATTCCTCTTCGGTTTTTTCTTGGGATTGCAGTTCGCGTGCCTCGTGGATTTCGCGGAGTTCCTCGGAAACTTTCTCGAGTGGTCCCGAGGCGTCAGGCCAGTCGAAGCCGCATTTGGATGCTTTCTTTTGCACCTCCGTAGCGCGGGCGAGAGCGGGGAGTCCCTTGGGGATCCCGTCGAGGACGCTGGCGCGTTCGGGTTTCTCGGCAGATTTGAGTTGCTGCCAGTTGGACAAAACCTGCTCGACTGTGGTGGCTTGGAGGCGTCCTGTCTCTCCCGAGGGGGACGGGTAGGGGGTGAAGACATGGGGATGGCGTGCGACGAGTTTGTGGGAGATGCGGTTGGCGACATCGTCGAAATTGAAGGCGCGCCTCTCGTCAGCGATCTGCGCGTGCATGACCAGGTGGAGCAGCAGGTCTCCCAGCTCCTCGCAGAGATCGGCATCCACGCCAGAGTCCACGGCTTCGAGAGCCTCATAGACCTCCTCGACCAGCATGGGTTTGAGGGATGTGTGGGTCTGCTCGCGATCCCAAGGGCACCCTTTGTCGGAGCGCAGGACGCGGACAATATCCACTAATTTTTCGATTGGCTTTAGCACTGGCAGAGGCTAGAGTGTCGGGTCTCATGGCTCAAACCAAAAAAATTGCGGTGGTTCTTTCAGGATGCGGCGTATTCGACGGCTCCGAGATACACGAAGCTGTTCTGACACTTCTGTCGCTTGATATGCACGGAGCCAAAATTATTTTTCTAGCACCCAATATCCCCCAAAAGCATGTCGTCAACCACGCCAATGGCGAGGAGTGCAAGGGAGAGATTCGCAATGTCTTGACCGAGGCGTCTCGTATTGCCCGTGGGCCAGTCGCTGATTTGGCTAAGGCCAAGGTGAAAGACTACGACGCAGCTATTTTCCCGGGCGGATTCGGTGCGGTCAAGAACCTGTGCAGTTTCGCCAGCGATGGTGCGAGGTGCGATGTCAACCCTGCCGTGGCGAAATTTATTGAGGCCATGCATGCGGCGGGTAAGCCGATGGGTTTCGCCTGCATATCGCCTGTGCTGGCCGCCAAAGTTTTGGGTTCGAGCCAGGTCACTGTCACGGTCGGTTGCGATAAAGGCACCGCGGCTGCCATCGTTGAGATGGGTGCAAAGCATGTGGATACGGCAGGGGATAAAATCTGTGTGGATACCGAGAACAAAGTCGTCTCGACTCCTGCCTACATGTGCGAACAGCCAATTTCCAAAGTGGCCCGCGGTATTGATGAGATGGTGACTGCGGTCATCAAACTGTGCTCTTGAACATGGCTTGGCTTCTCGATGGCCTGGTGGTGGCAGGCTATTTTGTTTTGATCGTCTGGATCGGTCTCAGCATGGGCCGGAAGGAAGAAAGCCTGCATGATTTCGCCCTCGGTGGACGCAGGATTCCATGGTGGGCAGTGCTGGCCTCGATTATCGCTGCGGAGACCAGTGCCGGGACATTTCTCGGCACGCCGGGCGAAGGTTTCGCGAAATTGAATTTCACCTATGTGCAACTCGCTCTCGGCACGGTGATCGCTAGGGTCATCATTGCAGGTGTCTTTCTCAAACCTTATTTCGATTACAATGTTTATTCCATCTACGAATTTCTGAACCTGCGTTTTGGTGAGGCCACCCGCACGACGGCTTCGGGTATTTTTCTCGTCACCCGCGTGCTCGCCTCGGGCGCAAGACTTTATATTGGCGCCATCGTGCTGGTTGTGGGCTGGGAGGTAGTGACTGGGGTGCGTCCAGATTCCATGCAAACTCTCGGCCTCTATATCGGTGCCATCGTTCTCGTGGTGCTGATGACGGCGATTTACACTGTCCTCGGTGGTATCAAAGCGGTCATCTGGACCGATGTGATCCAAGCGACTTTGATGATGGGTAGCGCCTGTGCTGCTGGGGTGATTTTGCTCGGCACAATCCCTGGAGGACTCAGCGGTGTGGGTCACTGGATCGGGGGATGGGAGACGCTCAAATTTTTCGATGCGGGGCTGCCAGCCAGCGGAGGCAGATGGGATGCGATCAAAGCTGTGCTGACCTCGGAATACACTATATTTGCCGCGCTCCTGGGCTCGACCTTCACGACCATGGCGACCCACGGCACCGATCAAGATATGGTGCAGCGGATGCTTACCGCGGAGAATCTGAAAAGGAGCCGCGTCTCGCTGGTGTTGTCGGGGCTGGCAGACATCCCGATAGTATTGATTTTTCTGGGTATTGGCGTATTGCTGTGGGTGCATTATCAGGCGTTGCCGGATGCGGGTCTGCCGCAGAAGACCAATGAAATTTTCGCCTATTTTATCCTGACCGGATTACCCCCTGGCATGCGCGGTCTCTTGGTGGCGGGAATTTTCGCGACGACTATGGGCTCGCTGAGTGCAGCACTCAATGCGCTGGCGACTTCGTTTGTGAGAGATTTTCATTCGAAAATCGTGACGCAGAACACGAGCGCAGCAGGGGAGGCTTCCACGCTCAAAGCAGCGCGCACGGCGACCATCGTATTTGCGGTGCTGATGGTCTTGGTAGCCTCGGGCACGGCCTACTTTGTTATCCTGTATCCCAAGGCCCGGATTATACCGATCGTGCTGGGAATTTTCGGTTACACCTACGGGTCGTTGTTGGGAGTTTTCTTAGCGGGTATGCTGACCAAAACACGCGGGAGTGATCGCGGCAACTTGGTAGCTATGGCGGTAGGGTTTGTTGTTGTCGGAATTTTGAGCGGATTGCCCAATGATGCTGCCTCGATCTTCGGGGGCAAACTCTACACGCAGCCGGACTGGTTGCCTGTGATTAGTTTTCCGTGGCGGGTGATGTTTGGCACGATAGCCACCTGTGCTGTCGCGCTCCTTTTTCCGACGCCCCCGGCGAAGGTCGCTGAGCTGGCAGCCAGATCCTGATCTGCCTGACCCAGACTATAAGTCGTAGCGGCTCAGGAGAAGGAATACCGTGTCGGCGCGTAGGGATGAGATACGGGAAATGATGCTTTTTCCTAGTAACGAGTTTGTCCACCGCGCTTGATCCTGCTCGTCTTGAATCTTGTCGCGCTGTTGCACAGCTTGTTCCCGCCGATCCGAGGCGCGGGCGCGATCAGCCCGTTCCTGCTGGAGGCGAATGCGGTCTTGGGTTTCCTCGTAGCGTTCCCGCTGGAGACGCCGTTCATCCGCTTTGCGCTGCTGTTGTTTGCGCTGGAATTCCTCGCTGTAATAGCTGCGCAGGAACTCGGAGGAATCCTTGCGGATGCCGCGCGAGTAAACATGGTTGAGGCTCGAAGTGTTCATGGTTTTTCACACCGCACCTGCGGCATGTTCCTAAACACTATTTCGGCACGGGCTCCGAAATCTTGAGCAAAAAATGGGCGGCTATTGCCCTAGGCGATCAGAATTCGATGGAGAAAAATTTCAGGCCATCGGCCTCGCCTGTGACCGCGTTGATGGCCACATTGTCTTTGCCGTCGCCGGCTTCTGAGCCCGCGAAGGGGTTGATCGTCTGGGCGGGGTATTTGAGTTTGGCCCAATGGACGGCAACACCGCTGTAGTTGACCTTGGCACCCACGGTGCGGTTGATGGCTTTGACCCTAGGTTTCTCTGGCAACACCAGTTTTTTGGATTCTGGTAAGTCGGCCTGGTAAGTTTGCGCCACGAGGGCGGAGCCTGAGCACAGGGACAACACGGCAAAGAAGGCGGGTATTTTCATAGGTTTCTCTTGGAAAGTTGGCCTGTTCTGCGATGGTTTGTCAAATGCCTTCGACAGAAATCATTTTAGGCCTCGACCCTTCCTTGCGCGGGACGGGATATGGGGTGATCGAGGTGCTGGCTCCTGGCAAATATCGAGCCCTCGAATTCGGCTCGATCCAGCTTCCATCCAAACTGAGCCGCGAGGGTTGTTTGCTGGCGATATTTGAAAAAATCACGGAGGTGATGGATCGTCGAACGCCGTCGTGCGTGGCTATAGAAAACACTATTTTTGTTCAGAGCGTGCAAACAGCTATTGTGCTCGGGTGCGCACGGGGTGTGCTCTTGTTGGCAGCAGCACAGCGCGGGTTGGCAGTCTTCGGATATTCTCCCAAAGAGATCAAGTCGGCTTCCGCCGGAACAGGATCGGCAGCCAAGCAACAGGTGGGTTTCATGGTGCGAGTGTTACTGGGGTTGGAGACAACACCGGACTCCGATGCTGCGGATGCGCTGGCTGTTGCTATGGCCCATGCGGCCCGGTCGCGGTTTGCTCAAACTGCGATAGACTTGCACTCTCCAGCGCGTCGTCGCAGAGTGCGCACATGATCACCTCAGTTCGCGGCACGCTCATCAAATCCTTGCCTACTCAAGTGGAAGTGGAGGCTGGTTCCATCGGCTACGAAATTCTGATTCCGATGTCCACTTATGACAAATTGCCCGCGCCTCCTGCTGAGGTAAAACTGTTGACACACCTGCAAGTGCGGGAGGATGCACATGTGCTCTACGGCTTTGCCACTGAGGAAGAGCGGGAACTGTTTCGGATGCTGGTCGGCCAGGTCTCCGGTATCGGTCCCAAGTCGGCCTTGGCGGTTCTCAATGGCATGAATCCCTTGGCGTTCCGTGCGGCCGTGGTCAATAACGACATAGTTTCTATTTCAAAAATCAAAGGGATCGGCAAGAAAACCGCCGAAAAAATCATCGTCGAGCTGCGCGATAAAGTCGGCGTCTCGGCGGCATGGGAACAGGCCTCAGCCGCCAACTCGCTCGGAGCCGAAGCCCAAGCTGTGAATGATGCCGTGCTGGCGTTGATCGCACTCGGCTACAAACAAGCCGAAGCGCACAAGGCGGTCAAAGGCGTGGCACAGGCAGGCGGAGGAGCGACACCTGAAACCGCTATTCTGGTGCGTGAAGCGCTAAAGGTGTTGTGATTTTGCCGCGTCGCCTGTAAAGGGTGCGGATGACATCGGACAACCAAAGGACATTGGCGGGTTCCGCCTCTCTCGAAGGCGTAGCTCTGCACACGGGCGGCACCGTCAAGCTGACCCTCTCCCCAGCACCCGAAAACACGGGCTATATTTTCAAACGAACCGACCTCAAAGACGAGCCCACAGTGGCCGCGCTTGCAGAGAATGTGAAGCAGGTCGAACGAGCCACCACGATCGGTGAGGGCAACATCAAAGTTCACACCGTCGAGCATGTGCTGTCGGCTCTACGCGGTCTCGGAGTGGATAACGCCGTGATCTCCATGAACGCTAACGAGCCGCCAATCTGCGACGGCAGCGCCAAGCAATTCGTCGAACTCATCCAGAAAGCTGGCACCATCGAGCAATCCGCCCGCCGCGAGTATCTCGAACTCAAAGAGCCTGTCTCTGTCGAAGGCAAGGATGGCGCCTGCATGATCGCGCTTCCCTGCAAACATTTCGAAGTCTCTTGCACGAATGTCACCCACACCGGATTCCACACGCAGTTTCACAACTACACACTCTCTCCGGAAAATTACGCCAAAGAGATAGCCCCAGCTCGCACCTTTGTCTTCTACGAAGAGGTGCAGCCACTCATGGAAAAAGGGCTCATCAAAGGCGGCAGCCTCGAGAACGCTGTAGTCATTCGCGGGGACTCGGTCATGACCAAGGAGCCCATGCGTTTCCAGAACGAGTTCGCACGCCACAAAGTCCTCGACATCATCGGCGACCTCTCGCTTCTGCCCAAGCCGCTCAAAGCCCGTATCGTCGCAGTGCGCACGGGTCACGCACTCAATGTGGAGTTGGCTAAGGCGCTGATGAAACATTTCCGCCTGCGCGAGGCTATGCGCTTTCCTGTGGAGAATATACCCGTTGGCGAAGGCGCCCTCGACATAGACGAGGTCATGCGCATCCTGCCCCACCGTTATCCGTTCTTGCTCGTGGACAGGATCATCAAGTTCGAGGGAGACAACAAAGCCATTGGCTGCAAAAATGTCACTATCAACGAACCCTTCTTTCCCGGACATTTCCCCACGCAGCCTGTCATGCCGGGTGTGCTTCAAGTCGAGGCCATGGCGCAGGTGGCCAGCATCCTCATGCTTCGTCAGGCGGGCAGTGCGGGTCGCCTCGGCTACTTCCTCAGTGCCGACAAGGTGAAGTTCCGCAAGATGGTCCGCCCGGGCGACACCCTCTACATTCATGTCGAGCTGGTGCGTTCGCGTGGCAAGATCGGCAGGGCTGTAGGCCAGTGCATGGTCAATGGTGACGTGGTGTCCGAAGGCGAGATGACTTTCGCACTCGCTGACGAATAAGAGTTGGCCCCAAGAGAAGAGAAAGCCCATGGCTAGCTGCATTCATCCCTCCGCTGTTGTATCCTCCAAAGCCGAAATCGGCAGTGATGTCGAGATCGGCCCTTACTGTGTGATCGGCGATAGCGTTCGCCTTGGAGACCGTTGCATACTGCGTTCGCATGTAGTCCTCGATGGCCCTTCCCAGATCGGCGCGGAGAACGAATTTTTCCCGTTTTGCTCCATTGGTGGTGTCACCCAAGATCTCAAATACAAGGGTGAGCCCACCTACCTGCGCATGGGAGACGGCAACCGTTTCCGCGAGGGAGTGACGATTAACCGTGGCACAGCTCCCGGCGAGGAGACTGTAGTTGGATCCCACAACAACCTGCTCGCCTATGCCCACATAGCCCACAACTGCACCGTGGGGAGCCACTGTATTTTCTCCAACAACGGCACGCTTGCCGGGCATGTGGTGATGGACGATTACGCCATCATCGGTGGCCTGAGCGCCGTGCACCAGTTCTGCCGCATCGGGCGCATGAGCATCATCGGCGGCTGCACCAAGATCGTGCAAGATGTGCCGCCCTACATGATCGCGGATGGAAACCCCGCTGCCGTGCGGTCGATCAACGCTGTTGGACTCCAGCGCCATGGGGTATCCGAAGCCGTGCAAAAGCAGATCCGCCAAGCGCACAAGATCATTTACAGCAGTGGACTTAACACCACACAGGCAGTCGAACGCCTGAAAGAAGAGTTAGGCGAAGTGCCCGAGGTGGCAGCGCTTATCGAGTTCATAGTCACCTCCCCACGAGGCATCGTGCGATAAAAAAAAGGGTGCTACCCGTGAGACGAGAGCACCCTGGAGAGAGGAAGGTGGGATCAAGCTTTACGGATGAAGCCAAAAGGATTGCCCATGGGTAATACCACGCGCCCGAAAAAGCTGTTCAGAAATAGAGCTCCAGTCGCGTAGAAGCTCAGCAGAGATATCGCCAGCTCCGACCAGCCCGCCAAGAAGTGGCATAGCTCTTTTTGCACGCCCAGCATGCCTAATCCCAGCGAGGGGAGCAGGATGTTGATGAGCACCAAGATGGCGGCAAAGACTTTATTGGTCTCGAACGAGGCGACCATCACAAAGAGCGAAAAGATCGCATAACCCAAGCACGCAAAACCGAAATGGCGCGGGTCGGGATTATTGTTCGGACCGAACCAGCCCAAGCCGATAGCCCAGTGGAACGAGACAGCGGCCCAGAACAAGCCGTAGGCACCGAGCACAATGGCTCCGAAATAATTGTTCTTCTTGAAATCCACGGTCGAAGCCCAGATCTGGGCGACTGAACCGAGAAAGAGCGACCATGGGATGGCGGTGGCAGTGCCTGTCGTCCAACCGAGTTTCACCGAGGCGGCTACCCAAGTGACGATGGCAAGGCCCATGACCCCTAGCGCAGTGGGGTCGGCCATGATGATTTTTGTTTCGTTGTGAGTCGAAGTAGTATTAGGCTGTGTCATGGAAGTCGGGCGTCATACCGAAGCTTTCCTCCGTTCGCAAGGCAAAAACATCAAATAAACCATGAGAGGGGGGAAAAAGTTTGACACCTCGCGCGCCCTTCCTAGGTTTTAGAAATGAAGCCGCCAAAAACTGGTGAGCTACTTCGGGTCAGTGGTGGATAGGCTGCTTGAAGCAGTTTTTTTGGAATTTTATAAAATAATTCTCAAGTATCCAGAAGCAGTGCCGAAGATGATGGTATTATGAATATTCCGAAAGTTACAGATTCAGGTCTTGATGTGGGTGCCGTCCAAACGGTGCAATCTCGGCCAGTAGCCGCGCAAGCGCAGCCCCAAGTTCCGGTTTCGGATTCGATCAGCCTCTCGCCCAATGTCCAGAAGGTAGCCAGCTATGTGAGCCAGCTCCAGAACAGCCCAGAAGTCCGTCAGGAGATCGTGTCTTCCTATAAAGACATGGTGCAGAATGGTGCCTTCCCGCCTCCGGCGATTATCGAGGGTATGGCCAAACTGATCGGAACCGCAGCCAAACCTGACTAACGCATCCGCGACAGCCTGAAATTATTTGAGCCACCTTGGCAACGGGGTGGCTTTTCTGCTTTTGTCCTCTCTCTAGCAGTATGACCGAGTGCGTGCTCTTGCCAAATTCGGGATCATAGGGGTCATCAGCAACAGGATTGCAGGATCGTAGTCCAGAGTTGCTGTCTGGTTTGTGCTGAGGTCAGGCACTCGCCAGGCTAGAAAGGGCGTTGGTATTTGAGGGAGAGGGTGCGCCCTACAGCGGTTTTCTCTTTGTGAAGTTTGGCGAACTCATCGTCCACAGTCTTGAGGTCGGGAGTGTGCAACTGAACAGACGCTTGGATCTCAGATTGAATTTCAGGGGGAAGGCCGATGGCGTTCAGGTTGATCGGTAGGTTGGGGTATTTTTCTTGGATGGCAGATAGATCGCTGCGGAGGGAGTGGAGGGTGGTGAGCCTGCGGTTGTGCAAGGCGAGGGTGCGACCAAGAAATTGAACTAGGGCTTCGTCTGCGCCTGTGATGGCGATGGCATTGTAAATAGAGATTGCTGAAGCAGTGCGATCCATGAGGTCGGGCGTTTTCGCAATCTGTATTTCCGCGCGGTTCATGGCAATCCAAGCGTCCCAAGTGATGTCAGCCTGTGTAGGAGTGCCGCGGTTGAGAAAGCGGGCGGCTGTTTCGGCGTATTGGTTGCCCTGAGAAAGAGCGCTGAAACCCATGAAAGCAGAGACGGCTATGGCAAGGACTGTGCCTCCGCAGACCAGCAGCCAACCGAGTCGTGTCGGGGTGGGTGCTTTGGTGAAAAGATCGCCGACAGGACTCCAATCCGCCATGCCGTCCTGGAAGAGAAGGTCGGTCTCTTGGAATTCCCCAGCTTGGAGGCGGGCAACGAGATCGCTTTCGCTCCATGGGCCGAGGGTGTCCTCGCCGCGGAGCACGAAATAATCGGTAGGCTGGGCTTCGATAGTAGCTGTTGAGGAGTTGTCAGCTACTTCATAAGTTTCTACGGCATCCGAGGAAGAGTCGAGGAGCCACTGAACGGAATCCTGCCAATCAGCCATGCCTTCGCACCAGATCCAAGATTCTTGGTCCGATGGTAAAGTGGCCAAGAGCGAGCGCACCCGTGCTGGGGTGAGCGGTCCAGACTGCTCGTCGCCGATGAGGAGGTAGTAGTCCATACTACAAAAGTTTCAAGAAGTTCAGTGGGGAAGCCCTTCCCGAAATCTTTGGGCCATGGGCATGCGGCGTCCGCGACCAAAGGCGCGGGGGGTGATTTTGAGTCCGGGCGCAGCCTGTTGCCTCTTGTATTCATTTAGGTCAACGAGGCGCACGACATCGTGCACGGTGGCAGGGTCGTGGCCAGAGGCGATGATGTCGCGCACGGGTTTATTCTCCTCCACATACTGGTGCAGGATGCTGTCGAGGATGTCGTAGGGAGGCAGGGAATCTTGGTCGGTCTGGTTCTCTCGCAGCTCAGCGCTGGGGGGTTTGGAGATGCAGGAGTCGGGGATGATTTCCCTCTCGCGATTGATCCAGCGGCAGACTTGGTAAACTACGGTTTTTGGCAGATCGGAGATCACGGCCAGCCCGCCACTCATGTCGCCGTAGATGGTGCAATAGCCGACGGCCAGTTCAGATTTATTACCGGTTGTGAGGACGAGGGATTTGAATTTATTGGAGATGGCCATGAGCGTCAGGCCGCGCAGGCGGGACTGGATATTCTCCTCGGTCACATCGGTGGGATAAGGAGCGAAAACCCCCGAGAGCGACCAGCAGACACTCTCGAAGGGTTGGTGGATCGGCACCACGGTGTAGCCAATACCGAGGGAGCGGGCGAGGGCCTCGGCATCGCGGAGGCTGCCCTCGCTGGAGACCGGAGCAGGCAGTGAAACCCCGAGGACATTTTCCGCGCCGAGAGCGTCAGCAGCGATGACGGCAACGAGGGAAGAATCTATGCCACCGCTCAGGCCAAGAACAGCTTTGGAGAAGCCACATTTATGCAGGTAATCGCGTGTGCCTAGGACGAGGGCGCGGTAGATCATCTCCTCGGGGATAGTGGTGGGTTCGGGTGCGGGTGTAGGACATTCGGTGTCCACCACTGTGACAGACTCTTCAAACGAAGGGCTGCGGGCGATAACAGTGCCACTGGGGGAGACGGCAAAACTACTACCGTCGAAGACGAGGTGGTCATTGCCACCGACTGCATTGCAGAGGAGGATCGAACAGTTTTCATCGGTGGCAGCACAGCGGATCATTTGTTCGCGCAGTTGCTCTTTGCCCGAGTGCCACGGGGAGGCGGAGAGATTGACAATAGTCGAGCAGCCTAGGGAGGCAAGATCGTGCAAGGGGTCGCTGGAGTAGCGTCGTTCGCGCCAGAAATCGCCGTCGTTCCAAATGTCTTCACAGATGGTGACGCCGATTTTATTTCCGCCGAGTTCGAAGAAGGCAGGGCTGTTGCCCGGCTCGAAATAGCGGTCTTCGTCGAACACATCGTAGGTGGGGAGGAGGCGTTTGTGGAAGAGAGTTTCTACGCGTCCGTCGCGGAGAAGTGCCGCGCTATTGTAGCACGGTCTGCCAGGGCGCTTCTGGCTGGTGGTGGGAGTTCCCACCAGTGCGGTGACACCGAGGATTTCGGAGGCGAGTTGGTTGAGCTGGGCGGCGACTGCGTCCATGAAAGCAGGGCGGAGTAGCAGGTCTTGGGGTGGGTATCCGCTCAAGCAGAGTTCTGGAAAAACAGCCAGCACAGCGCCAGCCTCGCGGGCACGAGCAGCGGCGGCGATGATGCGCTGGGCGTTGCCGGAGAGGTCACCAACGGTGCTGTTGATCTGGCAGAGAGCGATTTTCATGCGGCGCTGAGCGGGTGCTCACTCCTCCATAGGTGGGCAAGTGCAGACCAAGTTTCTGTCGCCGTAAACATTGTCAATACGGCTGACGGGTGGCCAGTATTTGTGGGTGCGTAGCCAAGGAGCTGGATAGGCCGCTTGTTCGCGGGAGTAAGGGCGATCCCAAGAGTCGGAGCAGACAGAATCGGCGGGGTGAGGAGCCCGCTTGAGTGGGTTGTTCACTTTATCCAAACGCCCTTCACTGACAGCTCGGATTTCCTCGGCGATGGAGAGCATGGCATCGCAGAAGCGGTCCAGTTCCTCGCGGGATTCGCTCTCGGTTGGTTCCACCATCAGCGTGCCTGGCACTGGCCAAGACATAGTCGGTGCGTGGAATCCGAAATCCATCAGGCGCTTGGCGATGTCTTCCACCTCGATGCCGTGGGTTTTGAACGGGCGACAGTCCAGCACGCATTCGTGGGCGACGAAGCCGCCGGGGCCGGTGAAAAGCACAGGGTAGGCACCTTTGAGACGATGGGCGACATAGTTGGCATTCAGGATAGCCACCTGCGTGGAGCGGGAGAGCCCGACCGCCCCGAGCATGCGGATATACATCCAAGGTATGACCAAGATAGTGGCGCTGCCGAGAGGAGCGGCAGAGACAGGGCCCACAGCGTAGCCCGTAGGGTTGCCGGAGTTGTCCCATGAGGTGGAGGGGAGGAATGGAGCCAAGTGTTTGGCCACGCCGATGGGGCCGACGCCTGGTCCGCCGCCGCCGTGGGGGATGCAGAAAGTTTTGTGAAGATTGAGGTGGCAGACATCAGCGCCAATATCGCCTGGGCGGCAGAGGCCGACTTGCGCGTTCATATTGGCACCGTCCATATAAACTTGACCGCCGTGGTCATGCACGAGCTTGCAGATTTTTTTGATAGTCGTCTCGAATACGCCGTGGGTCGAAGGGTAGGTGACCATGAGGGCAGCTAGGTTCTCGGCGTGTTGGACGCACTTGGCTTCGAGATCTGACATGTCAATATCACCGTTGGTTTCGCAGCGCACGCCGACTACTTGGAATCCAGCCATCACAGCGCTGGCAGGGTTGGTGCCGTGGGCGGAGGTAGGAATCAGGCAGACTGTGCGGTGGGGCTGACCGTCGGCTTCATGCCAACCGCGAATGGCCAGAAGCCCTGCGTATTCACCTTGGGAACCCGCATTGGGTTGGAGAGATACAGCGGAGAAACCAGTGACTTCCGATAGCCATTTCTCTAAGTCCTTGGCGAGTTTCGTGTAGCCCTTGCTCTGGCTGCTGGGGCAGTGGGGGTGCAAGGCGCCGAACTCGGGCCAGGTGACAGCCTGCATCTCCGAGGCGGCATTGAGTTTCATCGTGCAAGAACCCAGCGGGATCATGGAGTGGGTCAGGGTGACATCTTTGGCCTCCAAGCGTTTGATGTAACGCATCAACTCGGTTTCGGTGTGGTGTTGGTGGAAGATGGGGTGCCGGAGGATATCCCCTTTGCGCAGCACTGCGCTTGGCAGGGGAGCGAGGTCTGAGGCCGCTGGCAGTATGGCGTTGAAACAGGAAGCCAAGTCTCTGAGATCTGATTCGGTGACGGTCTCGTCGAGAGAGATGCCAAAAGTGTTGTCAGGCATGAGGCGCAGGTTGATTTTGGCCGAAGCCAAAGCCGCATGAACCGCGTCAGCATTTATTCCCGGTTTGAGAGAGACGCGCAAGGTGTCGAAGAAAGTGGTGGAAGCTAGGGAGTGGCCAGCCGAGCGCAGGGCTGTAGCGAGTCGTCGCGCCTGTTGGTGTATGCGCGAAGCTATGGCTTTGACACCGGCGGGGCCATGGTAAACGGCATACATGGAGGCCATGACAGCGAGCAGCACCTGAGCTGTGCAGATGTTACTCGTGGCCTTCTCGCGGCGGATGTGCTGTTCGCGGGTTTGCAAGGAGAGGCGGTAGCCTGGGCGTCCGTCAGCATCACGCGAGACGCCGATGAGGCGGCCAGGCATCGAGCGTTTGAGTTCGTCGCGTGTGGCCATGAAGGCGGCATGGGGTCCGCCGAATCCCATGGGCACACCAAAACGCTGGGCACTGCCGATGACGATATCTGCACCGAATGTGGAAGGAGGTGCGAGCAAGGCCAGAGAGAGCAGATCGGCAGCGACAATAAGTTTAGTGCCCGTAGAGTGCGAGATTTCAGCAAGGTCGCTGTAGGAGCGGATGACACCTTCAGTATCGGGGTATTGCACGATCACAGCCAGATATTCTGGGGTGGGGAGGAAAGAGGTTGGATCGCCGATTTCCACACGGATCCCGAGCGGGCGGCAGCGAGTCTTGATGACGGCTAGGGTCTGTGGGTGGCACGAGGCAGCAGCGAAGACGGTATTGCGGGTGGGGGCGTCGCGCAAGGCGAGGCACATGGTGACAGCTTCGGCTGCGGCGGTGGCTTCATCGAGGAGGGATGCGTTGGCGACTGGCATGCCGGTGAGGTCGCAGACCAAGGTTTGGAAATTCAGCAAAGCTTCCAGTCTGCCTTGGGCAATCTCAGCTTGGTAGGGGGTATAGGCTGTATACCAGCCCGGATTTTCGAGGATGAGCCGCTGGATGACCGGGGGTGTGATCGTGCCGTTGTAACCCGTGCCGATGTAGCTGCGGAATATCTTGTTTTTGTCCGCGATGGAGCGCAGTTCGGCCAAGGCATCCTGTTCTGATGAGGGATCAGGGAGGCGGAGTGTTTTTTTGAGGCGGATCGAGTGGGGGACGGCGGTGTTGCAGAGAGAATCTAGCGAGTTGCAGCCAAGAGCGGCGAGCATGCCGTTGATCTCATCCTCGGAGGCCCCTACATGCCTTGGCAGAAAAGGGATAGAGGCAGGAAAAGTGTCAGGAAAAATATCAGGGATCACATCGGTAAACACATGGTCAGAGACGACCGCGGCTGTGGCCAGTGTGCGGGAGGAATCGCTCGAGGCAGTTTGCATCGGCAAGCATTACAAAACGAAGGCAGATATTGCAAGAAGCTATGCGTCGAAAGAGAGGGGCGGTTACGCGCTATTTTCAGGGACGATACTTGGCTTGGCAAACGGGGTGTCATGACTCAAGATCTCCAATAACCTAGAAAAAGAGGAATTTTTTATGCGTCCCATACTATCAGTGATTCTGTGTTTCATGGCTTGGTGGTTGACTCTCTTTTCAGCTCAAGCGGCGGAGCCAGCTCGGTCTTTGCCCCAAGCACTGAAGGATTGGGTCGAGTGGGCGACATGGGATGATCTGCCCAAATCGGTGCCAGCCGCCTACGACCAACCGGCTGTCCGGCTACCGCTCTGGCCTTCGGTGTGTGTGGTGAAAGCCGGAGCCACTGGCGCCGAATTTTCTGTGGAAGTGACGGCATGTGATGAGGTGCTGCTGACGCTGCCCGGCACCAAGGATATCTGGCCGGTGAAGGTGAAGATGGGCGGCATCCCCGTGCCAGTGGTGGAGCATGAGCTATTGCCCTGTGTTCGTCTCATGCCGGGGACGCACAGGATAGAGGGAGTGCTGCCGTGGATGCAGATGCCGGAGTCGTTGCTTGTCCCTGAGAACTACGGTGTGATCTCTCTCTGGTTGGAGGGGAAGCTTGTCGAGTTTCCGAGTCGAGACGCCAGTGGCAGAGTGTGGCTCAAACGCAGGGTTTCTGCTGGGGTGACAGACAATACGCAAGACAATGTCTCATCTCAAACTTGGCGCTTATTGGAAGACGGTAATCCGACTTGGTTGCGCACGCAGGTGGAGCTTTCCGTGTCGGGAAAACCCCGGGAAGAGTCGCTCGGAAGCCTCATCCCTGAGGGATGGCAGGTTTCAGCCGTGCGCGGTCCCCTGCCTGTCGTCGTGGATGCTCAAGGTGTAGCGACCGTGCGCGTGAGACCGGGTCGTTTCAAGATTGAGGTGGATGCCTTCCGCACTGATTCATGGGCTTCTTTTTCTTTTGCGCCAGGGGTTCGGCCCGGAGGTGGCACTGAATTGGTGGCTGTAAAACCGGCTCCAGATTTCCGTGTTATTGAGGTTCCCGGTCTTCCAACAGTGGATGGAAGTCAGGTGCAGTTTCCCGAGGCGTGGAAGCAGTGGCCTATCTATGCGTGGGAGACGGGAACGGCATTTGCCATCGTGGAAAAACTGCGTGGCATGGGGATCGAAAGCAACGGGGATATCCAGATCAACCGAGTTCTTTGGCTCGATGAAGATGGGAGATCGCTGACATGGCGCGACACCTTGTCTGGCAATTTGCAGAAATTTTGGAGGTTGGATTGCAGTCCGCAAAACCGTCTAGGATCAGTGCGGATGGATGGGGAGCCGCAGTTGGTGACGCTCAATCCTGTCACGGGAGCCCCGGGGTTCGAAGTGCGCACGCGCACGCTTTCGGTCGAGGCTGTGGGCAGGGCAGATTCCAGCGCTATCGCCGCCTCGGGTTGGCAGGTGGGAGCCGATGGTTTGCAGATGGTGTTTCATTTGCCGCCAGGGTGGAGGACATGGGCTGTCCTAGGTGCTGATCGCAGCACAGGGGACTGGATCACTCATTGGACGCTGCTGGATCTTTTCCTTGTCATGGTCGGTGCACTTGCTGTCTTCCGCGTCTGGGGCTGGCAGGCTGGGCTGGTGACATTTGTGGCGCTGGGTTTGGCATGGCACGAGCCGGGAGCCCCGCGCTATTCTTGGCTGGCGCTGATGGCGGCTGTAGTGGTGGAGCGGGCTGTGCCACAGGGTTTATTTCGCCAAGTATGCACCGTGTTGCGATACGGTGCCACCGTGGTGTTGTTGTGGGTGTTGATCCCGTTCTGCATCGCTCTGGTGCAGGGGGCTCTATACCCGCAACTGGAGAACAGTGGTGGGCAGACCCAGTTTGTGCAGCGGGGAGCATTTATGGCACAGGATCTGGATGCGGCACAGGCAGCTCTGCCAGCCGCCCCTGCGCCGATGCCAGTGCCTGCGAAAGCGAGAAAAATGGATGTCGTATCCTCAGTATCCGAGCAATTTTACCAAGCAACCCCCTCTGCCGCCGGCATGCCTCAGCGCAAAAAAAATCTTGCACAAGAACCCAAAGCCAAAGTGCAGACAGGGCCTGGCGTGCCCGAGTGGAGTTGGGGGACGCCCTTGGTCTGTTCGTGGGATGGCCCAGTGGCACCCGAACACCAAGTGGTGCCACTCTGGATGCCGCCTTCTGTGCAACGCCCACTTTCCGTCATACGCGCCCTGCTTCTGCTCGGTTTGCTGGCGCTGTTGCTCGACCTGCGCAGGTGCTGGAACCCACTGCTGATGGCGGCCCGAAAAACAGCACCTGCGGTGGTGTTATTGGCTGCTGTTTTCTGGCATGGGCAGGCGGTTGCCCAAGGGGTGATTCCGGACAAGCCAACGCTGGAGACACTGCGGGAGCGGGTGCTCCAGATGGAGGCGAAGCCAAGCAAACTGGCGGATCTAGCTTTTCTTGAAATAATCATGTTGGATGGGAAAGTAACCTTGGACGCAGAGTGGCATGCCATCACAGCCTGTGCCGTGCCTTTGCCCGGGGGGTTGCCCGAGTGGGCGCCAGTGTCTGTGACTCTCGATGGCGCCCGTGTCCCCCTCTTGCGGAAGGAGCACGCTCTTTGGATCTCGCTGCCACAGGGCATTCACAAAGCTCATATCGAAGCCGCGTTGCCCGGAGTCCAGGAGTGGCGTTTGTCACTACCGCTCAAGCCTAGGTCGCTGAGCGTCAGAAGTGATGAGTGGACAGTGAGCGGTCTCGATGAGCAAGGCTTGGCCGAGGGGCAGCTTTTCTTTTCCAAAAAACAGCGTGCGGTCAGGAATCCATCCCTCGAATCAGAGCGCTTCGAAAAACGGGATTACCAGTCACTCGTCCGAGTGCGACGGGTGATCGAACTCGGTCTTGTCTGGAAGGTGAGCACTACCGTGGAGCGGTTCACTCCTGCTGGGGCAGCTCTCTCGCTTGAACTCCCGCTGCTGGCCGGTGAGAAAGTGTTGAGCGCACAATTCCCCGTAGAGTCCGGTCGCATCCGAGTGCGCATGAGCGAGCGGGAGAGCCAGGTGTCGTGGGAGAGCTCGCTCGATACACTCCCGAAGATCGAGCTGCACGCAGCGCAGGATGCTCGCTGGGTAGAGCAGTGGAGGCTCGAGGCTTCCCCAATCTGGAATGTCACCCTCTCGGGGCTTGAACCGGTTTTCGAAAAAAATGCGAGTGATTTGACCCCGGTCTGGAACCCGTGGCCCGGCGAAACAATTGCCATGGAGATCAGTCGCCCCGAGCAAGTTGCAGGCCCGACGATGACCGTCCACCGCGCCCAGCACGAGATGCAAGTGGGCAGGCATCATCGCGCCTCCACTCTCGCTTTGTCCGTGCAATCCAGCACGGGGGAGGATTTCCCCATTACCATCGGGCAAGAAGGGGAGGGGATCGAGATCGAGCGTTTATCCAGAGATGGACATGATCTCCCTATTCGCTTGGAAAAAGGCAAGCTGATCGTGCCGCTTCACCCTGGGTCACAGGAGCTGGAAATCCGCTGGAAATCCACCGTGGAACTCGGTTTCTGGCAGCGGGGCGACGCCGTGAAATTGCCAGTGGCAGCTGCCAACATAACCACCAAGTTTCACATACCGGAAAGCCGGTGGACATTGTGGGCCAGTGGTCCGGTGCGCGGGCCTGCGGTGCGCTTGTGGGTGATTTTATTGTGTGCTCTTGTTGCTGCGTGGTTCTTGTCACGCCTGCCATCCTCACCGCTCGGTAGTCTCCAGTGGATGCTGTTGTCAGTAGGATTAACCCAAGTTCATTTTGTCGCAGCCCTAGTCATTGCCACATGGTTTTTTCTCTTGTTGCACCGGGGTAAAGATGCGGTAAGTGGTCTCACTCCCTGGCTGTATAACCTTCGGCAGTTAGCGCTGGTGTTCCTGACTTTCTGGATGCTCGGATCGCTGGTGCAGGTAGTTGGGGTCGGGCTGCTCGGTGATCCTGAAATGTGGATTGGCGGCGAGGATTCCTCAGCGAAATTACTCTCATGGTATCAACCTACCGTTGCCAGCGACTTGCCAGTTGTCGGCGCAGCCTCGGTGAGCATCTGGTTCTACCGCGTGCTGATGCTGGTGTGGGCTTTGTGGTTGGCACACTCCATGGTGGAGTGGATCCGGTGGGCTTGGTCGCGTTTTTCTGTCGGCGGTTTGTGGAAAACCCATGAGAAGAAGAATCTAGATCCCGAAGCAATTCCACCTGTGGTGCAGTAGAGCTTGCACTCAATCAGAGAGCATTAAGAGGGCTCAGATCGGTGAGTCTCACGAGACCACGACTACCTAGCTCCTACCTTGACCTCCTGCTGGGGGGATAGCAAAGAGGTCAGAGTTGTGGGTAGTGCGTCTGTGGTTTTGTGTCACAATCCTATTGGAGAGTGAGAGAGATCATCTGGCTTCCAGCACCACAATGGAGCGGGGTTGAAGTTTGATCTGGTGTCCGACGACTGGCTTTTGGTCGGGCGGAAATATGATGTCAGAGGGGGAGGGTTGGGCAGTGTCTATAGCCGTGTGCCAGCGTCTTCCACTGGCGGAGGGGAGTTGGAAGACCAAGGGCTTGTCTTCCATGTTCACGATGACATGGAGATCTTCCTCCCGTTCGGCAAACGCGCCCATGGTGAAGGCGAAGTGGCGCATTTTCCAGTCTGGGCGCCCGAGGCGTTGACCGTGCCATTCGATGTCGGGAACGCCGCGGGCGTTGCGCTTGGTGCCCGAGAGAAAATGGTCGCGGCGCAGGCAGGAGTGGCGTTGGCGGAAAGCGATGATTTCCTTGGTGAAACGGAAAGTGTCCCGGTTGGAGTCTATTTCCTCCCAGTTGAACCAGCCGATGGGATTGTCTTGGCAATAGCCGTTGTTGTTGCCCTCTTGGCTGCGCAGGACCTCGTCGCCAGCTAGGAGCATGGGGACGCCTTGGCTGAGCATGAGAAGGGCGGTGCAGTTTTTGGCTTGGCGCTCGCGGAGGCGGAGGATGGACGGGTCTGTAGTGTCTCCTTCGTGGCCGCAGTTCCAGCTACAGTTATTGTCGCAGCCATCGCGGTTGCCCTCGCCGTTGGCAGTGTTGTGTTTGTCGTTGTAGCTGACGAGATCCCAGAGTGTGAAACCGTCGTGGCAGGTGATAAAATTGATGCTGCTCATGGGGCCGAGGAAGTCTTGGCCGTAGAGATCTTCCGAACCGCAGATGCGAGTGGCGGCGTCGCCAGTGACCCCATCGTCGCCTTTGATGAAGCGGCGAATATCGTCGCGGTATTTGCCGTTCCATTCGCGCCAGCGGAATCCTGGAAAATTCCCGACTTGGTAGAGGCCACCAGCGTCCCATGCCTCAGCGATGAGCTTGGTCTTGCGCAGGATGGGGCTGAACTCGATACCCCAAATGACGGGTGCGTATTCCATGGGTTTTCCGTCAGCGTCGCGCCCCATGACCGAGGCGAGGTCGAAGCGGAAGCCGTCCACATGCAGTTCCTGCACCCAGTATTCGAGGCAGCTGACGATGAACGAGACCGCAAAGGGGTTGTTGCAACTCACGGTGTTGCCGCAGCCGGTGTAGTCGCGGTATTTGGCGCGGTCGGTGTAGTCGAGGTGGTAGAACATCTCGTTGACCATGCCTTTGAAATTCATGGCTGGGCCCAAGTGGTTTCCCTCGGAGGTGTGGTTGAAGACCACATCGAGGATGACTTCGATACCAGCGCGGTGGAAGGCCTTGACCATGTCACGGAACTCGTGGAGATGCGTGCCTTTTTCAGGGGTGACGCAGTAGCGCGGGTGCGGGCTGAAAAAGCTGTGGGTGCTGTAGCCCCAGAAGTTGTGGAGTCCGAGGGAGGAGGCTGTTTGTGGGACATCGGCTTCGTCGAATGCCATGACGGGCAGGAGTTCGACGGCTGTAACACCCAGCTCTTTGAGGTAGGGAATTTTTTCTATGAGGGCATGGAAAGTGCCCGGGTGGCTGACGCCTGAAGAGGGGTGCCGGGTGAAACCGGCGACATGCATTTCGTAGATGATGGTGTCGCGCAGATCAAGGTTGAGAGGTTGGTCGCCCTCCCAATCGTAGTCGTCGGTGCGCACAGCGTGGGAGCGCATGGAGGTGGAGGTGTTGTCGCCGGGGCCAACAGCCTTGCCGCGGTTCCAGCGGGAGTCGGTGACAGCTTTAGCCCAAGGGTCGAGGAGGAGTTTGTCTGGGAAGAACTTGGCGCCTCTCTCGGAGGCGATAGTTTTAGGGCCATCAATGCGCCATCCGTATTGGATGCCAGCGGGAAGACCCTCGACGAAAACATGCCAGAAAAAATCCGTGCGATGGAAGGTCGGATCCAGTTCAATAACCTGTAGGACCTGGTCGCCCTGCTGGTCGAAGAGCACGAGGGAGACGCTGGTGGCGTGGTGGGTGAAGATGCAGAAGTTGACGCCGTTTTCTTCCGGATGGGCGCCGAGTCTATCGGCTTCACCTGGGCGGAAGGGGTAGTGCATGGTAGGAATAGGTTAAAAATTTTTCACGAAAAACAGGTAGGCGTTACTCTGGCAGGCAGGGGGAGGACAGGCTGGTGCCGAGGGAGTAGAGCACTCTTTGGATGAAGGGTCAAGGGTAGGTGCCGGTGTGGTAGGGGCTTTTTCCAAAACGCCCCGGATGCGGATGTAGCCGTAGCGTCCCGCGTTGGAATTGTTGGAGTTCGCGACTTTGCGGGAGAATTTCGTATCTTCAGCTTTAGGAACAGCGATCATGATACTGCCGCCATATCCGCAGTAGTTGCCAGAGGCGGTGCAGGTAGACATGTCGTAGCACTCGAATTCGGAGCCTTGGTATTGCATGGTGTGGGTGCGGCGTGGTGTGCATCCACCCGAGGTGACCATGTTCAAGGAGGATAATTTTCCTTGGAGTTCCCCTGCTTTGAGCAAGAGATGGTTGGCTGTGCCTAGCTGGCTTTCCTGGGCTGTTGCCAGACTGGGCACAGACAGGAGCAATGTCCATACTAAGGTAATCAAGATGTGTCGCATGTGCGCACCTATACTTGTGGGAGTTCAGAAAGTCAAATTCAAAGCGGACAACCGCGGAAAGCCTCTTGCCTAGCTTTGAGGAGGAGGGTAGAGTTTTAGGACATGAATCCACCTGCCAAGATTCTGGTCGCCGACGACAATGAGACAGTGCGTGCATTATTTACACGCGACCTGAAACGCCAAGGTCATAATGTAACTGCTGTCGAGGACGGCGATGATGCACTGATCCACCTGGACTCTCATCCGGTGGATGTTCTCCTGCTCGACATTGATATGCCCCGTCTGGATGGTCTCTCGGTTCTCAAAGCAGTCCGTGCCGACACTCGCTATTCGGATCTGCATGTGCTGATCGTTTCGGCGAATGACGAGATGGAGTTAATCGCCGAGTGTATTGAGTCAGGGGCGGACGACTATTTAAGCAAGCCCTGCAATTCGACACTCTTGCATGCTAGGATCAATGCCTGTCTCGAGAAAAAGCGTGCCCGACAGCAGGAGGAGCAATTCTTGCGCGATTTGCAAGCTTGGAAGGATCGTCTTCGCAGCGAGCTGGACGAGGCTTCGAACTATGTTCGCTCGATCTTGCCTCAACCAATTTCGCAGCCCTTCACTACCCGCTGGATTTATCTGCCATCCTCCGAGTTGGGCGGGGATACATTTGGATTCCATGAGATTAGGCCAGGTATCTTTGCTGTATTTTTACTGGATGTGTCGGGGCATGGCGTGGGGGCGGCCTTGCTCTCGGTATCAGTAGGCAATATTCTGCGAGGGGGATCCCTGTCGGATGCCGACATGGCTGATCCGTCTTCCGTGCTGGTATCTCTCAATAAGGCGTTCCCCATGTCGGACAACAATGACCGCTATTTCACTATCTGGTATGGGGTTTATCACTTGGCAGGGCAGAGATTGGTCTATGCCTCGGCAGGCCATCCGCACCCGGTGTTGGACGGGAGTTGCTCCACGCATCAATTTGCATCTGCCGGCCCCGCTGTGGGGCTTCTACCCGAGGCATCCTACACGAATGCTGAGATGCACTTGATTTCAGGTGATAGGTTGGTGCTCTACAGCGATGGGGCTAGGGAGCTTTGCAATCCTGGGGGAAACGAGATTGGTAAGGTGGCTTTCCATACCATCATGCTCTCAGGAGAGAAAGGGTCGCCAGAAAGATTGGAGGCCATACTCCAAGGATTGCGCGCCTACCAAGGAGCCAGTCATTTTCCCGATGACCTTTCGTTGCTCGAAATCGAATTCTGAGCGACGGGTTCAGATTTTCACTTATTCGTTAGAGCGGTCTTTGACGCTGTATTTTTGAAAGATTTTCTCCAGCTCTCCGCTAGCTCTCATGGAGCGCACTTTTTCATCGAGAATGTCTGCAAGCTTCTGGCTGTGTGGGTAGGCTTGAGAAAACCCGATGTAGATGGGGGCTGCTGCTGTGAGGCGTCCGGCCATGGCGAAATCTGAGGAGGCCAGCCCCATGGACTGGACTTTGAAACGGAACACATCCTCATCTTCTACCAACGCTCTGAAGCGTTTATTGTGCAGCATATTGATCAGCTCGCCGAGCCCGTCAATACCATGAGCCACATGTATCTGCTCTGGTGGTGCTGAGGAGAGATAACGGTCGAGCGTCACTTCGTATTGGTAATCTCTAATGATGCCGAGGCGAAGTGTTTTGAGGCTTTCGATGCCGCTGTAGTGCCAGGGATCATCGCTGCGCTTGAAGAACGAGCTGGTGATCTTATTGATAATCTCTTTGGGATATACCAGATACTCACGGCGTTCCTGGTCAAGATGCCTCCAATAATGGCATGCCACCTGCCGTTTTTCACCTCGAGTAAGGCTCTGGACCAAGGAATGAGTTCATAGATAACTTTGTATCCGTAAGGTTCAAAAGCGGCTCTGGCAATCTCGACCATGTAGCCCTCCATAGGCGAATTGGGTTCGCCGTTGACAGGCATCCAAGAGTCTCCGACCAGCGTGATGGTCTCGGGTTCTTGAGCGTTGGCATGGAACGAGAGCAGAGCTAGTAACACCGCGCAGACTGAATACCTGATTGCTGCATACATGTCGCGCAGGGTGGTGCTTGACTGTATCAAAAACATTTCATCTCTGTCACATCGCTGAGGAATAAGTGGGGTGCTAGTTTTTCAGGCACCCTTTAGCACCGGTGGCACCGCAGCAGTTTTTGAATTTTTTCTTCGGGTCGAGTGGGCAGGGGTCATTGCGACCGAGCTTGGGACCTTCGCGGCGAACGGGCTGTGACACGGTTTGTTGAATAATCTCGGATACGGCTTCGGAGGTGGGTGCCTGTGCCGTCTGGCGGGAGGAGGCATGGGCCGCGGATTCCTCGGAGGAGCCGAGCATAGACATCTGCTCATGCACGAGACGCTGCGGCAATGCCGAAAGAAATTTCTCGAAGGCTGTCAGGCTGGCAGTGGAGCGGAAGAGGTTGTGTGCCACTTCATTTTTCATCGAGTCCATCATTTCCTCGAACATGCCGAAAGCCTCTGTTTTGTATTCGATGAGGGGATCTTTCTGTCCGATGGCTCTCAGGCCGATGCTAGTGCGGAGACCATCCATGGCATAGAGATGTTCTTGCCAGTGGCGGTCTATGGCACTGAGCACCATGTAGCGTTCCAGCAGGCGGGAAGCCTCGGGCTCTTCGAACTGGCTTTTGAGATCGTAAGATTTTTGGACGCGACCCATGCAGAGGGCTGCCAGGTTTTTCTCGTCGGAAACTTCGGCCATGTCTTCTTTGGAGAGGTTGACAGGGAAAGCGGTATTGGCCCAGACGCGGAACGATTCCATGGCATCTTCGGATTTCTCTTGGCAGGCGCTGGTTGCGCGAGATTCGAGCACCTCCTCGATCACCTCAAAGACGACGCTGCGGGGGTCTTCCGTGCGGAGCACCTCGTTGCGGAAGTCGTAAACCACACTGCGCTGCTGGTTCATGACATCGTCGTATTGCAGGGTGTGTTTGCGGATCATGTAATTGCGTTGTTCGACCCTCTTCTGGGCGGTCTCAACGCTTTTATTGAGCCAAGGGTGTTCCAGTTCCTCGTCCTCTCCCATGCCGAGTTTGGTCATCCACTCGGCCAACTTGCGGGAGTCGGCGAAGTTGCGCATGAGATCGTCTTCGAATGAAATGAAGAAGCGCGATGCGCCTGGGTCGCCTTGGCGGGAGCAGCGGCCTCTGAGCTGGCGGTCAATGCGGCGGGATTCGTGGCGCTCGGTGCCAATGACCCGCAAGCCGCCGAGATCGGCTACACCTTGTCCGAGTTTGATGTCGGTGCCACGACCGGCCATGTTGGTGGCGATGGTCACGCTGCCCCTTTGGCCGGCGCGTGCTACGATTTCCGCCTCTTGCTGGTGGTATTTGGCGTTGAGAACATTGTGGGGGATGCCCTCGCGCTTGAGCATGCGCGAGAGGAGTTCGGAGGCTTCGACCGATATGGTGCCGACGAGCACAGGCTGGCCTTTGGTATGGGAGGATTGGATCTCACGCACGACAGCGTTGTATTTCTCGCGGCGCGTTTTGTAGATGGCGTCGTTGGAATCCACCCGTTTGCAGATGCGGTTGGGGGGTATGACTACAATCTCTAAACGGTAGATGTCGTGGAATTCGTTGGCCTCGGTCTCGGCGGTGCCAGTCATGCCGGCGAGTTTTTCGTAGAGACGGAAATAGTTTTGGATGGTGATGGTGGCGAGGGTCTGGGTCTCTTTGTCTATCTGCACACCCTCCTTGGCTTCGACGGCTTGGTGGAGACCATCGCTCCAGCGGCGGCCAGGCAAGGCGCGGCCGGTGAACTCGTCCACAATCATGACCTTGTTGTCCTGCACGACATAATTCACATCTTTCTCGAGCGTGCAGTAGGCTTTGAGGAGTTGGGAGATGGTGTGGATGCGCTCGTTGGCTTGGTCAAAATGCTGCTGCACTTGGCGTCGAGCCTCATCTTTTTTCGCGTCGGGCAGGGAACCCGAGTTGATGTCGTGGAGTTGGGTGATGAGGTCGGGGACAACAAAGGCTTCTGAGTCGCCCGGGCTCAGGAATTCGCGGCCTTTGGAGGAAAGGTCGCACTCGCTGTTTTTTGGGTCAATATTGAACAGGAGTTCCTCTTTGATTCTGTAAAGCTCCTCGCGTCGGGTATCGGCATAGAGATTCACCTCGAAGTCGTCGAGTGCTGTGCGGATTTCGGGCTCCTCGATCAGGCGCAGGAGTAGTTTGTGTTTGGGGATGCCACACTTGACGCGGTAGAGGAGGGAGCCTGCTTGGGAATAGTCTTTGCGTTCGGCGGCCTCTTTGGCTTGGGAGGCGAGCTTGTTGCAGAGGGCGGTTTGCTCGCGCACGAGCCGCTCGATGGCAGGTTTGAAGTGGTCGAACTGCATGTTGGAAGCCACGGTCACAGGGCCGGAGATAATGAGCGGGGTGCGTGCCTCGTCTATGAGGATGCTGTCCACCTCATCCACAATGGCAAAGTTGTAGCCGCGCTGCACCTGCTCTTCAGCGGTGGTGGCCATACCGTTATCGCGCAGGTAGTCGAAGCCGAACTCGGTATTGGTGCCGTAAGTGATGTCGCAGGCGTAGTGTTCGCGGCGCAGGTGGGGGGGGAGATCGTGCTGGATGCAGCCCACAGTCAGGCCGAGGTAGCGGTAGATTTCTCCCATCCACTCGCTATCGCGCGAGGCGAGGTAGTCGTTGACAGTTACGACATGGACGCCTTTGCCTGGGAGTGCATTGAGGTAGGTGGGCATGGTGGCGACGAGAGTTTTACCTTCGCCGGTGCCCATCTCGGAAATTCTACCGGAATGGAGCACCATGCCGCCGATGAGCTGGACATCGAAGGGGATCATTTCCCAGACAATTTCGTGGCCGCGCACCATGACGACCCGTTTGCTCTCGGTGAATCTGCGGCAGCAATTTTTGACAGCAGCAAAGGCTTCAGGCAGCAGGTCGTCGAGGGTTTCCCCCTTGGTGATACGATCTCTGAATTCCTGGGTTTTGCCTCGGAGTTCGTCCTCCGAGAGAGATTGGTATTGGCGCTCAATTTCGTTGATGCGCAGCACTAATGGCGTCAGGCGGTTAATTTCACGCTGGTTTCTGGTGCCAAGAATTTTTTTCAGTATCCAAGAGATCATAATAGTTATTTTTCTAAAAAATGGAGAGGTATTGTGACAATTGCTGTGGCAACTGTCCAATCTCAACTTGCGCCAACATGGCTAAGACTACTTGCTGCCGGGTTTGATGGCAGGAGTGCCGGCCAGATCGGGGGGGAGGTTGTCCGCTTCAAAAGTTTCCACTTGCAGGCGGATCAGCTTGTAAAAGGGGCATCCAAAATCAGGCTCCTCAGCGCCACGGTGGACGATGGTGGCAACGCCCACCGGGATGCCGCCGTGCTGGCGCACGATATCGAGAGTCTCGCGCACGCGACCGCCTTGGGTGACCACATCTTCCGCCACAAGAAACCGTTCGCTTGGTGCGATAGTGAAACCGCGGCGCAGCACCAGTTTTCCCTCTTCTTTTTCGGCGAAGATATGTTTTTTGCCGAGGGCTCGTCCGACTTCGTGGCCGACGATGATGCCGCCGAGGGCTGGGGAGATGACAGCATCCACCTCAGCGGCTGGCACGAGGGCGGACAAGGCAGCGCAGATACGCTCTGCGATGCGGGTTTCTTTCATGAGCAGGGCGCACTGAAAAAAATGGCGGCTATGCAGACCTGAGCGGAGGATGAAATGCCCGTCTAGCAGGGCGCCAGTCTGGCGAAAAAGGGAGATGGCTTCGTCTTGGTTCATATAAAAAAGTGAGAGGGTGGGAGGTGTGTCTGTGCTGGGTCAGGGCTCGGGGGGTATCTTGTTGAGTTCGTCTTCGAGGGACTCCATTTTCTTTTCCAGCCCTTCGCGGAACTGGTCGAGTTTCTCGATGTCGGCGGCACCGAAACCTGCTGGGATATCCTGTCGTTTGTAGCCTTTGGGTGGCGAGAAGACTGAGGCTGGGACAGGCTGTTTATCGTAGGCGAGCAAGGTAGTTTTTGAGACCAGTTTTCCATCCGCATCATAGGAAATCTGGCGCACGGGAAAGTGTTTGATTTCCATGCCTGAGCAGCCGAGTTTGAATGGGTTGGCCGCGAGCACCTCATCGCTCAGGCTCGGGGAGGTGCCCATGCGATTGGCTAGTTCAGCCAGTTCTGGAGCCTGTTCGCTGACCCACCATTCTTCCCGTGAGCCGTCCGGGTAGGAGATTTTCCATTCCTCGCACAAGAATGAGCCAATAGTCTCTTTGCGCCCCGTCTTTTTGATGGTTGGTGGAGCAGAGTCTGTGTTACTGGCGCTGGAGTCAGGTGGGACGCTAGGGGCTAGCTCCTTATCGGTTGCGCTCGGGAGAGCGTTTTCCTTGGGCATGTCCATGGTGGTATAGGTTTTCTCCGAGTGGAGCACCATGAGTATCTTTTGCTCTTGGAATAAGAGGATGGAACTGACCTCAGCTGTATCTACCCTCATCTTGTGGGGAGCCATGAAAAGGCGAACCTGTTCTTTGACTCCGTCGGATTCAGTTTCTGTCGTGATGCTCATGCCCGCAGCGAATGCCGGCGCAAGAGCTAGGGCAGCGAGCGAGAAAAATCTAGTGGCGGCTACGAATATCTTCGGCATGTCTCATCACGCTCTGCCGAATCTCCTCGAGCTTCGCAAGGAATTTTTGGACGGGGGCAGACTCTTGGCCGAGGGTGTCAATCTCGACAGCAAATTGGAAAAGGGCACGGATGCCCAAGTTGTTTCCCATGCCCTTGAGACTCGAAGCGATCACAGCCAGTTGGCTGTTGCGGCTGTCGGTATCCTGTATTTCCAAGATGTCCTTGAGCTGGGAGTGGTAGATGGCACAGACATCGGCGGCTTCGTGGTAGATGCGAATCAGGTCTGCTTTGGGTATCCCAAGGCGTTCGATGATTAATTCTTCTGCCTCGAAAGGTCCTTTCGGAAACGCCAGCGCAGCGCGCACCTGTTCAATGATCCGGGCTCTGTAGTAGGGCTTGACCACGATGTCGAAAGCATTCAACACGAGTGCTCGTTCAATGATCGTGCGATCCACTGAGGCGCTAGAAACCAAGCAAGGCAACTCCCTGTGCGTCTTTCGAATCTCTTCGAGAATGACCAAGCCATTCCCCTTTCTGAGCTGAATATCTATGATGCAAAGGTCAGGGGTGCGTTTGTGATACTCCACCCAAAACGAATCATCGTCGTCCACAGAAAAAACTTCGAATCCAATGTCGGTCAGAATACGGCAAAGAATCCTGGCTGAAACTAGATCATCTTCGGCTATGAGAATAAAGGGCATCGTGTTAGTCGTAGGCTGAAAAAACAAACAGTGTTTATTGTTATCTACTCAGCGGCACTATTTGCTAAAACCGCACTTATTGCAAGTGATCTTTTTTGAAATTCTTGCTCGGACATGGGTCGGGTTCCCAGTTTCTGGAATATGCGGGGGGCCGATAATTTTTTTTGGAATTCGATGACATTGCTATTCACTTTTAGGGTGATCTGTGGCAAATAGATGTCATGAGTCGCTGTTTTACTTTGGTATTAACCTGCATTTTCTCCCTCCTCGCCCTGCTGCCTGTGGCAGCCTTGGCTCAAGAGGAAATAGTTATCTCTAAACTCCAGCCGGGCAAGACCCAGATGCGTGGCGTGTTCGTCAACCAGTTTGAGGGACGCATGGCTTTCCTCCTGCGAGCCAAGATGAGACCCGATGGGAAAAATTTTAACGAAGGCTTCATCAAATACAATTTCAGGCGCACAGGACAAAAGGAGACTGGCGGCAAGGCCGATGTCTCCCAAGCTGCGGCTGAGGGTCAGGGCACAGCGGGGGTTACCCGATATCTCACCCTCGGCTCCTTGGAGATAGGCAAAGAATATCTGCTCGATGTAGATATCCGCAAGGTCTCCGATAATGGACTCAAGGCGTATCCCTACATTCTCGATGTTGATGTCATTTTTGCCGATAGAGTCGTGTCCTGCGCCGCGATCAATGGGGAGTCTTTGATCAATATCGAGCGGAAGCTGGCTGGTATCCCAGAGATGGCAGACAACGCGGCTGTGAAAAAACTCCAAATTTCCGATGAAGAGCGAGCCAAGTATTCCGACTCAGCTTTCAAGGTGGTCAAAGATCCGAAAGAAGATGTTTTTGAGGTGGGCACAGAGGTCAAAATGAAGTCGGCTCCCGGCTCGGGCGCCAACATCGTTCTCGATTCTTTCTCCCATTGGAAAGGCAATCGGATGACCAATATCTGGAACAGGCAAGCGGGATTCGAGCCAATAGTCTTCCGGCACATGAATGTCGTGGGCGAAAAAAGCGTGAGCACTGTAGATTATATCGAGCATAACTACGCTGGTGGTCGGGGAGGCTTGGGATTTTGGCAGACCTTTCCGACTGGGTTTTGGGATGGTGGCGACTTCGAGGTTTACCGGATCAAAGGGGATTATTATGAGTTAATCCACAAGGGGAAGGTGAAAAAATGGGTCGTAGAGCGAGATAAAGAAGAGCGCTTATACTACGACAGCCCGGCACCTGAAGCGACGCAGGAGGGAGATCTCTATCTGCTCACTATGGAGCGGGACAACTTACCCAGTTGCCTAGGCAGCGATAGGAAGACTTTCCAAGGCATGGGGATTGTGGAAGGCACAGCGGTGGAGCTGGACGCTGCCACGCATGCTCCAGAGGGCGGCAGCACCCGGAGTTTACGCATGGCTTTGCCATCTGGCAAAAAGGGCGGGATCGAACACCATTTCATACAAGACAAACAAGGTTGGACCCGCCTGACGCCCGGTAAAAAATATCTGGCCGATATCTGGATGAAGCAGGAGGGCGTTGCCGGAGAGGTGACCCTGACCTTGGGCCATCTCGGCAGCCAGAATATTCCAGTGGGTAAAGAGTGGAAAAAATATTCCCTCTCTTTCGATTATCAGCCGGATCCAGAGAAACTCCAGCAACTCGGTATTTACTCATCGGGAGGGGGCACGCTCTGGGTGGATAATTTTGTAGTCTATGAGGAAGGGGTCGAGCCCTTCCGATTCCTCCCCCAATACCAGAAAGCGCTGCAAAACTGGAAGCCCGAGAGTCTTCGATACCTGGCCCAAGGCATCGAATTTTATCGCACCCTGGATTCTGTGTTGCAAAAAGACTTTTCGGAAAAATCCATGTTCGTTGGCAAAGGAAAACAGGCGAATATGGGGCCTGCGACAGCAGGCTCTCTTTTCACCCTGCTGGATGCCGCCCGGCAGGTTGGCGCTAACCCGTGGATCAATACCTTCCTTTTGACAGAGGAGGAGTGTCTGGGACTGATCGAATACCTGGGCGGCCCAGCCAATTCTACCTATGGGAAAATCCGCGCTGAAAAACACGGGCAAGTCGAGCCATGGACCAAGGTCTTCAAGAAGATCTACATCGAGATGGGTAACGAGTGTTGGAATAGCCCCGTTTTTGATCCGCTATCATTCCCAGCTAAACCCGAGCGCCATGCAGCCTTGGCCAACCGCATGTATCGGGCGATGAAGAAGAGCCCACATTATCAAGCGGACAAGTTTGATTTCATCGCAGGAGGACACTCCCACAATCCTTCCTATACCAATGGAATGATCAAGGGAGCCATAGAAGCGGATATGTTGGCGGTGGCCAATTACATCGGTGGATGGGATGGCTTCACTGTCTTGGGAGGCAATGATGCCGACATGTTCCAGCGCCAACTGCTCTATCCCTACCAAGTAGTGGCACCTCAGATGAACGAGGTTGTCGCTGCGAGGGCAGCTCAAGGCCGGGCACCCTCTGGCACGGACAAAGATATGGGGATCGCTATCTATGAATATGGTTCAGGATACGCATTGCCCAGTGCAGATAGACCTTACATAGACGAGAGTGAGGAGGTCGGTAAATCGCTGGCTCTCGGCATCGCAACGCTGGATATGCACATGATCTGGCTGCATGACTTTGGTTTCGATGGGCCACAGGGCTACTTCAACTTCCAGACAGGAATCAACTGGACCAGCCATACCGACGGGGAAACCATGAGACCCTTCGCCGGATGGCAGGCGCTCGAGTTGCGCAACCGCTACTGCCAAGGCGATCTGATGTCTGTCCAGCCCAAGGAGGTCAAGACCATCACCATCCCTGATTCGATCGCCATGAAGATGAACTGGAAAGGCGAGAAACAAGAGGTCAAGGTCAAGGGACGCGAGAATGTCCCCATGGTCTCCTGTTACGCCTTCCAAGATGGCAAGAAACATTCTCTTCTCCTGTTGAACAGGTGCTATTCCGATACGCGCACAGCTAAGGTAGTGTTGCCCCATGCTGCGGGAACCCATGTCTCCATCCATCGCCTGGCCTACCACGATCCCCGTGTTACCAACCGCGATGAGTTGCTCTACAAAATCGAGAGTGAAGAGAAGAGCGATTTCTCGAACAACTACAGCCTGAAACTGCCTCCTGTCTCGGCCACGGTTCTGGTTTACGAAGAGCAGTAATCGCACAGAGATTATCCCGTAGCGCAGAGGCTCTGGACCTTGTGTTCCAGAGCCTTTCTTGACTAAATCTTACAGAGCGGGAACATTATTCCATGCCCAAGCCCAGCATGGAGTCTGCTTCGTATATTTACACGACAGATGGTATTCACTTCGAAGGTCCGTTAAGCTGGCCCGCCTTGCTGGACTTGTATCAAAGGCAGATCATCCACGACAACACCAAGATCCGAGATGCGGATGACGCCGTAGCACCTTGGATGAATCTCTCTACACTTGTCACTCCAGAACGGGTGGTGGAGGAGGAGAGAAAAAGCCACCGGGGTTCCATATTCTTTGGGGCAGCCTTCTACCTCATCGCTGTTGCTGCCCTCTGCTTGATCAACACCTACGAGCAGCGCATTAGAGTTTCTGAGCCGGATCGCTACGAAGAAGCGCGCCTGATCGTCAAGGAGGCACAGTTTGCTCCCGCTGTCATTTTTGATAGTCACTCCTACCGCGTGAGAGCCAAATCAGCGATAGCGTTAGCCGCAATCCAAACAGCGGATAGGCAGTTGCTGGATCGGACTAAACCAGTCATCGTCGGAGATCTGATCGCGCCCAACCGTTCATGGTCGGTGAATAAGCAAATCACCCTCGACGCAGACCGGGTTCTTCCTGTGAAAGTGAAGTCGCTGGACTCCCTGAAAAAACTCGCGCCGACAGGGAGTTCGCTCCGACTCCTCGTCCGATTCGACCATGATGTTTTGCACGATTATCTCGTGCTTCGCACCGGATGGAAGGCGGAGGAAAAAGCCTCTCTCGACAAACAATTTTTACAATACGCCAGTTTTTTTGTGCTTGGACTCCTCGTCACAGCAATTTGCTACTGGTTTCATGAGCGGCAATACTCTCGAAGTAGCGCAGGATGAGCCGGCTCAGCCAGATGGAATTTTGTTAAAGGAGTGGTGTTGCCAAGGGGTCGTTTATGCATAAAATACACGCTATGTTCTCACGACTCGCCGTTGCCCTCGTGGTGTTATCCGTCTTGTGCGGCTGTGCCAGCCACCCAACCACGGCAGGGAGTTCTCATGCCGCTCCCTCCAAACCCATTGTCATCGTGCGAGATTTTGGCCTACAGTCCGCCACGGTTCACACCAAAGAAGATGGGGTCGCCCGGCAAAACTTCCTGCAAGATACAGTGGCAGTGGCTCGCGACACGGTTATCGAGCGGATCGGAATCGAGGGCGAAGCTCGCAAAGCTGAAGTCTCACTGCCCAAGCAAGGATGGTTGGTGGACGGAGATTTTCACGAGATCGTGGACAAGTCCTACCTGCGATACATGATGGGGTTCAGCCGCACGGGAGTTGGGGTGTCGGCACGGATTCGCCTGTTTGACCTCTCGCTGAGCAGTCGAGTGCCAGTAGCATCCTTCGATGTCCCCAGTTCGAAAGAACGCCTCTCGCCCGATAAAGTGCACAGGGTAGTTTCTATACAGCAACTGGCTGATGCGGTGTTGGCTAAGTGGAGGGAGGCTCTATTGAAAGCCGAGGAAAAACTATGAACGAAAAAACTGTATTGCAGGCCATAGAAAGCCGCCGCTCAGTCGGTGAATTTAAGAAGCAGCCGATACCGGAAACAGTCTTGAATGCGGTGATTGATGCCGCCTGTGAGGCTCCCAGCAGTTGGAATCTTCAGCCATGGCGCATCATTGCAGTCAAAAGTGCAGAGGGTAAAGAGAGACTCTCCGAGGCGGGATTTACTTTGGCGCAGATCCGAAGTGCGCCTGTAGTTCTTGTTTTTGTAGCTGCTTTTGATCGGTGGCATGAGCGACTGCCTGCCGTGCTGAAAACAGCGACGGAAACCGGGGCATGGACCAAGTATCCCAAAGAACACTATGCCACGATCATTGGCGATTTCCAAAAATCCCTCGGCGGGCTCACCCGCGAACACGCCGTGAAAGATACTATGATTGCAGCAGCCTACGCCTCGCTGGCGGCAGAAAGCATCGGTTTATCTTCCCACTTTATTCATGGCTGGAAAGATGGCGACTACTTGAACTTGCTAGGGGTCAACTCCACTGAATGCACCGCGCTAGCAGCGATGCTCTGTCTCGGGTATTCCGATTCCAAGCCAGTGCATCCAGGGCGGTTAGCCCGGTCTTCGGTCGTTTTTCAGGAGACTTTGAGCACCCCATACACCTACCAACCGCAAGCTCTGCGCAGTCCCAAGGAGCTGATGTTCGGGCTGGTTCATCTCGCTAGACTGGTGGACAAAATCCGTCTGGCCGAGCAGGGGTTTTTGCCCGGTTATAACTACCTCTCTGTCGGGTTCGACAAGATGGTGGTCGAGTTTCTTGGGATTTCCCCAGAAGCTTTTGTAGGTGCTGTCAAGGCCTGTGCCTCAGACAAGGAATTGGAGGCTTGGATCAAAGTGAATACCCAACCCCATTCTGCGGATGAGAAGAAGCAATTTAACGAAATGATCCTCTCCATCGGTGGCACCGATGAGCGCCGCCGGGCCCGCCTGACCTACCTGCGCGACTGCTGCGACCCGACCCGCACGGACCTCACCACTTTCGTGGACATCATAGACTTGGCCGAAGGTAGGCTCTGAGGCGTCTCTTGGATATTATTTAAAAGAAAAAAGGTGTAGGACAGCGGATGTCCTAGGTTGTCTGACATCGTGAAACCATGAGCTACAGAAAAACATATGAAAGTGAAGTGTTGGAGAATGAAGTGGACCATCTGGCGTATCTCTTCGATGCCTGTGGTATTGAGGTGGAGTGGACTGAGAATGGGTTTTGCCACAAGAGCGATTGCGTCGTAGGTAGAGAGATTTTATTTTTCTGGCGCCCTGACCCTGATAAAACTGGTTGGTATTTGGATGTTTGCCTGATGGAAGTTGACGAGCTTCACGGCGCTCAAGTGTTTGTAGAAATGCTCAACTGGAATGACGCTTGTAGTGGCTTAGGGACATTTAGCGTGCGCCGCGAGCGTGGTGATGAGAGCGAGATGGGAACAGTGGTGTTCCAGACTTATGTTCTCCGCACGAATAGTGTTGAGGCGTTTTGCGAAAATTTGCAGGAAACGGAAGATATGATCCACGGGATCTACTGCATGATAGAAGCCGTCGAGTGAGACCTGCGCGAGAAGCGAAACCCGTTACCTGCGACAAGCCTTAGAACAGAGAGTTTACCACGAGCGTGTATTGAGAAAGGTGGTCAGGGAGGTGAGCCACGCGATCGCCAGCACGAGGTAAAAAAACATTTTCCATACGCTCATGCTGTGGTCGGCACGCACGACCTCCTTGCGCTTCTTCTCGGGGGACAGGATGACGATGTCATCCGCAGTGGCCAGCGGAGTCATGGGTGGCCGATGGGCGGAGGGTGCAGGCTCAAAACTGCTTTGTTTGCCAGCAAACGGGGCAAAAGGTTTTTTGGGCGTGCGCTTGCTGGTGGTGTCTGCCTCAGAGAAATGGGAGGGATCCACCGGGCGCGTTTGCTCTAGGGCAATGTGGATCGGCGCTGTGTGGCGGATGCTTTCTTGGGTAGGGAATGCTGGGACTGCCGTGGTGTGAACTGTGGGGGATTCTGCAAAAGAGACAGATGGCTCTGGGATGAGTAGGATAGCCGAGCAGGAAGGACACTCGGTTTCAAGGCCAGCACCTTCCTGATCAACGACGAGATCAAGGCCGCACTGGTGACATTGGAATTCTATGTCGGGCACGGCTCGATTCTCCTTTTAGTTTTACCGGCTCCGCGAGCCGAAGGGGCGGCGCGGGGGTAGGGTGATTTTCTGGGTGGCCCCTACAGGCTGTTGATCTAAATGAGGTGGCTTTGCTGTCTCTGGTTGGGTGAGACTGTTGAGGCCAACTATGGCTTCGTGCGAGTAGTCTTGTTCAGGCTGGGCAGCGAGTTCCCCATCGGCAGCCATGAGCTGCTCCGGGGTGGGCTCTACCTCCAAGACTATGGTGTCATAGATCAGATTGGTTTCGGGTTCGGACGCCTCGCTGGATTCGATGATAGGACCATCGGGTATGATCAAGGCTGTGCCGCAGTTCGGACATTCGATTTCAAGTCCAGCTCCTTCGGCATCCACGACCAGCTCTGTCTGACAGTTGGAACAGTTAAAAAGGATATCGGCCATCGTGAAAGGTATATTGAAAACAGGCTGGGGCTTAGCGCAAGGAAAACCCGCTGAGCAGTATCACCCAGCCTGTAACATTTAGGTGACGGGCTTGCGTCAGGCGAAGCCTCCTCCGCCACCCAGTCCAAGCTCTTTGCGGCGGTGGGTGCGTTCTTTTGCGATCAATTCAGCATAGCCCGACTTGCGGTGGGCTTCGAGCGGATTGGTCGGGAGTTTACGCTTGCGGCGCCATTCGTGGAGGGCGGGGGTGACATCCGTGAAGAACGCATTTTTCAGCAGGAGTTCAGCGTCCACCACATTGTGTTTGGCTTGGCAGACTCGCAGGGCTTTGACATCTACGAGCGCAGCTTTGACGAAGAGTTCCTGGGCCATGAGTGAGGTCTGGAGCATCGCTTCTATCTTGGGCTTGATGTTGTGGGACTGGTCAATCATGTAGGCGATCTCAGGGGTCTTGCCTGTGTCGTGGGAGAATTTGTGGATCTCGTGGAAGATGCGGAAGATCTGGTAGGGGTCAATCGAGCCCAGCGTGAGATCATCGTCGGAGTAGCGGCGATCATTGAAATGGAAACCGCCGAGCATGTCCTCGTCCAAGAGCACGGCCACGATCTGCTCGATGTTCTGGGAGAGGTAGTGGTGTCCGGTGTCCACGAGGACTTTGGCGCGCGGTCCGGCTTTTTTGGACAGCAGCATGGCCATGCCCCAATCCATGATGTCGGTGTGGTAGAAGGCGGGCTCGTAGGGTTTGTATTCCACGAGCATGACTTGATCCTTGGCCAGCATTTTGTGCGTGGCTTTCAGACACTCCTCGAAATGGCCTTTGCGTTCGCGGATGTCGCCTTGTCCAGGGTAGTTGGAACCGTCGGCGAACCAGAGGGAGAGATAGCGGCTGCCCACGGCTTGGCCGATTTTTACTGAGTCGCGGACATGGTCCAAGGCGGCCTTGCGAACGGCGGCATCCTCGTTGCCGAAGGAGCCGAATTTGTAGTGTTGATCTTGGAAAAGATTCGGGTTAATCGAACCGATCTTCACACCGAATTTCTTCGCCTGTGCGGCCACTTCCGAGGTTTTTTGACCCGGTGCAAAGTCCCACAGAACATGCACGGCTACCGTGGGGCAGCATCCCGTGAGGGAATGCACATGCCCCGCGTCAGCGAGCTTGTCGGCGGTGTCTATGGCGGCTCCGGCTTGGAGGAATTTGCCGAACCGAGTGCCGGTGTCAGCAAAACCCCAACTCGGGATTTCAATGGCGAAATTGTCTAGAGCCGCCAGAGCGGCTGTCATCTGTTTTTTGTCCATGATCTACTCCTGTAAAGGCTGCAATTATTTTTTCAAAAACGCGTGGTTCTTGCGGATCAGCTCAATGCGCTGCTGCACGCAGGCGGCGGAGCGCAGGGGGTCTTCGGGCGTGTTTTTCACATAGTCCAACAGGCGTGCGACACTGGTGGTGGCCACATGCATGCGGGTGTCGCAGGAGGCGTAGTAAACTAAGATCGAGCCATCAGCACGGGCGACCCAGCCGTTGGCGAAGATGATGTTGGTCAGGTCACCGATACGCTCATCATCTACATCCGAAATGAAATAGCCGCTGGGGCGGTGGGTGACTTTCCAAGGCTCTTTCAGGTCCGAGAGGAAGCAGTAGAGCACATAGCGCAGACCCGAGGCACTACCGCGGACGCCGTGAGCGAGGTTGAGCCAACCCTCGGGGGTTTTGATCGGTGCTGGGCCGAGGCCATTTTTGCTCTCTTTGATCGTGTGGTAAACGCGGGGGTCTATGATGATCTCCTCGCCAGTTACAGCGTTTTCCATGGAGTCGCAATAGGCCCAGCCGATGCCGCCACCCGAGCCGGCGTCAATGAAACCGTCTTGTGGGCGGGTGTAGAGGGCGTATTTGCCATTCACGAACTCAGGGTGCAGCACGACATTGCGCTGCTGGGCCGAGCGGGATTTGAGATCGGGCAGGCGCTCCCATTTTTTCAGATCCTTGGTGCGTGTAATGCCGCACTGAGCTACGGCAGAGGAGAGGTCGCCTTTGGGCGCGTTGGGGTCTTTGCGCTCGGTGCAGAAGAGGCCGTAAACCCAGCCGTCCTCATGCTTGACGAGGCGCATGTCATAGACATTGGTGTCGGGATCGGCCGTCTCGGGCATGACAACGGGCTCGTCCCAGAAACGGAAATTATCCACGCCGTTGGGGCTTTCGGCGATGGCGAAGAACGATTTGCGGTCGTTGCCTTCCACGCGCACGCAGAGGACGATCTTGCCTTCCCACTCGATGGCACCGGCATTGAAAGCGACATTCACGCCCAACCGCTCGAGGAGGTGGGGATTCGTGGCGGGGTTCAGGTCAAAGCGCCACTCCAGCGGAGCGTGCGCGGCTGTCACAACAGGATGTTCGTAGCGTTCGTAAACGCCGTTATACCAGCTTTCGTCCACAAGGTTGGGGCGGGTAATGAGTTCGTCGTGCTTGGCGCGGAGCCTGGCGAGTTTTTGTTCGAATGTCATGGTCTCTCTCTTTCTGTGGGTTGGTTATTGATTTTTGGGAAGCGGATAGCTCAGGCAAGCGCGGTCTCGGGCACAGGGGCGAGCGGCACGAGGTTGAGATCTTTCAGAAGCTTCTGGTCCTCGCACTCCCCGGGATTGTCGGCAGTGAGGAGGCGGTCGCCGTAAAAGATTGAGTTAGCACCCGCGTAGAAGCAGAGGGCTTGGCCTTCGCGGCTCATCTCGGAGCGGCCCGCGGAGAGGCGCACCTTGGCGCGTGGGAAAAGGATGCGCGTGGTGGCGACCATGCGCACGAGATCGAAGACATCTACCGGGGGCTGTTCTTCTAGGGGTGTGCCCTCGATGGGGATGAGGCAGTTGATCGGGATGCTCTCGGGCAGGGGTTCGAATTTCAGGAGTTCCTCGAGCATCCTCAGGCGGTCGTCTTCGCTCTCGCCCATGCCGATGATGCCGCCGCAGCAGACGGAGATACCCGCATTTTGGATATGCTTGATGGTGCGCAGACGATCTTCGAAGGAGTGGGTGCTCACGATGTTCGGATAAAATTCTGGGCTGGTATCAATGTTGTGATTGTAGGCGGTCAGGCCAGCTTCCTTGAGTTGGTCGGCAGCGCCTTGAGACAGAGAGCCCAGGGTGACGCAGACTTCTATGCCGAGGGATCGCACTTCGCGCACGGTCTGGAGAATCGAGGGGAAACGGGGATCGTCTTCGCGGATGCCCTTCCAGGCGGCACCCATGCAGAAACGGGTTGCGCCAGACTCTTTGGCTTCTTGAGCGAGGGGCAGGATTTCGGAGCAGCCCATGAGTTTTCCAGCGGGCAGGTGAGCTTCGTGGTGGGCGCTCTGGGCGCAATAGCTGCAATCCTCGCTGCATCCGCCTGTTTTGATGCTCAGAAGCTTGCAAAGCTGCACTTCGTTGTCGTGCCAGTGGTGTTGGTGGACGCTGCGGGCTTGGTCAATCAGTTGGAAAATTGGCTGGTGGTAGAGGGCTCGGATATCTTCGAGGCTGTGCTGCTTCATCGTGATTGTCTTAGACGGGAGAGTGCTTTTTGAAAAGCAGAGATTTTGGAAAAAGAAACTTGCTCTGGATCTTTTGGCAAAGCTCGGTTCTGGTGCCGTGAATGGGTGCGAGGAGGTTTTCCATAGTGAGCTTCTGGAAATTGATGGGAGACCTGGGGTGCGCCAGTATAACTCGAGATACTGCTATCTGTTGCTAGAGGTGTTGTTCCAAGAAGCTGAGCAGCTTTTTTTTGAGATTTGGGTGAGGGAGTTCCAAGCCGAAGCTGTGACCAACATCCTTGAGCACGAGTAATGCATGTGAGATTTTGTGTGTTTTGAGTTCATTCGAGAAATCAATTGCAAGGCTGAGACTGACGGTTTGGTCCTTGTCTCCGTGCACGAGCAGGATTGGCGGGCTGTTGTTGGTCAGGTAAGTGACCGGAGAGGCGAGTGACCACTGGTCTGGGGATTGCCTCCGATCTACACCCATGAAAGCATCTCCTCCCCAGGTCCGGATGTCTGGAATACCATAAAAACTCACTACACAAGAAACATGACTGGGGACCTCTCTGTAGAGCCCACCACTGTTGAGTATTGGATTGGTGGCAGAAAGTGCAGTCAGCAAAGCTAGGTGACCTCCAGCAGAGCAGCCCATGACGGCGATGCTTTGATCGGCTATGTGATATTTCTGCGCGTTTTTCCGGATGAAGCGCACTGCCGATTTGCAGTCGTAAATATTCTGTGGCCACCCAGGTATAGTAATCTCGCTGTGGAACGCCTCGCCCTTAAACTGTGTCAGGTGGTAATCAATGGAGAAGACCACATAACCATTTTCAGCTAGGGTCTTGGCAATGAATATGTCTCTCTCGGTCAGCCTACTGCCTTTGGCCCATCCTCCTCCGTGTATGTAGAGAATGGCAGGACGCAGGAGATCTTGTTCTCGAGGCTCTGAGGGTGTGTAGATGTCCATTTTTTCTGAGCGCTGGGAGCCCAAATAAGAGACTGTTGTTACTGTGATAGGCGTTGTTTTTTTTGGGCTGGAATCTCTTGAGCGTCGCAGCAGGTGGCGAATACAAGACAGGCGAGCAGGCAGACGCACCAGGTTATTTGGCCGATGAGCGAGTGGGGTGCAGACAGGCGTGTTCTAGGAGATGTGTGTGTCTGCAGCACATCGCAGGTGCAATCTGAGTTTATGCTTCTGATGGGCAGTGGTGAGCCCTGTTCTTGGGAGTGACTCTTGCCCGTGTCGGGGTCACCGCAGCTGCGCGACATCAATCTTGCGCGTGGTGACGAGGTGGCGCTTGAAAGTGGTGGCCTGTTCTTTGTCCACCAACTCGATGCGGTGGCAAAGCCCCGAGATGTCGATACGCACTTTGCCTTCCTGCTCGAGCAGGCTGCAGACGCTCTCGGCTTCCATGGGGTCAAAAGAGCCAGACATGACTTTGATGAGCCCTTCGTTGAGAGAGATGTTCTGGGGATACTCCACTTTCTTCCCTGCCCTTTCGGACGAATACCAGACGCGGGTGGCCAGACTTAACATGGGTCTAGCTTGGCTAAAACGGCGGTGCTATGCAAGCACCACCGTAGAAATAATCTCCGAATGGGAAAAATTCCCAGTTCTGGGCTGTTTTAGTGGATAGTGCGCAACTGGAGCGAATCGAACAACTCGTCCGAAGCCAACACCTGCGAGACCACCACCACTTTTGCGCCCGGCTTGAGCAAATTTTTGAGCTTGAGCCTATGAAGAGCCGCATCAATCGTGATCTCGCGATCTTTTTCAAAAGGCAACGGGATGGGGGTGACGCCGCGTAGAAGCACCATGCGCGCTGCCAACTCGGGGGAGGGGCAGAAGGCATAGATCGGGCTGTATTTCGGACGGAGACCAGAGGTCAGTTGAGCTGATCTGCCAGCTACGGTGAAGACCAGCAGCGCGTCGGCGCGGATGGTGTTGGCCATGTGGACAGCGGAGGAGAGGATCGAGTCGCCGTCTTTGGTGAGAGACACTTCTTGGGAGTAATCGAGGCCGCCAGTGATCTCCACACGGCGGGCAATTTTGTCCATGACCTCGACGCAGGAGGCGGGGTAACGCCCCACGGATGTTTCGCCCGAGAGCATGATGGCGTCCGCCTGCTCGTAAACAGCGTTGGAGACATCGGTCACTTCGGCGCGGGTGGGCACGGGGTTGGTGATCATGCTTTCCAGCATGTGCGTGGCCACAATCACGGGTTTGAACTGGGTCGCGCAACGGCGGACGATTTTACGCTGGATGATGGGCAGCTCTTCGTAAGGGCACTCGATACCGAGGTCACCACGAGCCACCATGACACCGTCGGCAGCGTCAATGATCTCATCGATATTCTTGATAGCGATTTGATCTTCGACTTTGGCAATGATGGTGAAGGCATGGTTGTTGCCGTGGTCGGCGAGGAAGTCGCGCAGCAATTGGATGTCGGACGCTTCGCGCACGAAGGACAGGGCGATGAAGTCCAAGTTCAGCTCGATGGCGAGCATGACATCTTCTTTATCCTTCTCGGTCATGGCAGGGAGGTTTACGCGAACACCGGGCAAGTTGATATGCTTGCGGCTGCCCAAAGTGCCGGGTGTTAAGACTTCGCAATGGATCTGGTTGCCGTCTTTGGAAAGAACTTTCATGTGGATCACGCCGTTGTCTACGAGCACGGTGTCGCCAACGGAAATGTCGTTGATGAGGCCATCGTAGTTCACATCGACTGAGTGGAGTTCTTCGCTTTTTTCACCGCGGACAGTGAAGGTGAAGGTGTCGCCGGGTTTGAGTTGGAGAGAGGACTGGAGTTCACCCGTGCGGATGGCAGGCCCCTGCGTGTCGAGCAGCAGGCCGACTTGACGGTGGGTGTCAGCGCTAATGGCGCGGATATCTGCTACGACTTTACGAACCCATTCGTGTTTGGAGTGGGACATGTTCAAACGGAAAATGCCAACTCCCTTCAGGATCAGATCCCTCAATACCTCAGGGGATTCGGTCGCGGGACCGACGGTAGCAATGATTTTAGTTTTGCGAGGAACGATAGGTGCAGCGTTGGTGTTCATGACAGCAAGATAAGACCAGTTAATTTCGGTAGGACAGCATTATTTTGTGAAAATACAGATGCTTTTTTTTGGCGTGTTGCGGAGTAACGGCTTGTGCTGCGCCGAAAAGAAGGCAGATTCTTAGTATGGCTCGTGTCCATGTTCCAACGACTTGCTCATTCTGTGGGAAGAGTGCTGCTGAGGTTCGCCGCCTCATCGCTGGCCCCAGCGTTTACATCTGTGATAGCTGCATAGTTGTTTGTAAAAATATCCTCGGTAGAGAAGCGGGTGGCGATGCGAAGAGCGCCCCGTTTCAGATTCGCATACCCAAGCCGGCGGAGATCAAGGCTGAGCTGGATCGCCATGTGATCGGGCAAGATGCCGCTAAGAGATCCTTGGCTGTGGCCGTTCATAACCATTACCGCCGCATCACGGTGTCCGCAGCTCAGACTGACAAGGGGCGCTTAGAGATTCCGCAAGCTGACGAGGTTGACATCGAGAAGAGCAATATATTGCTCATGGGTCCCACAGGTTCTGGCAAGACGCTCTTGGCAAAGACGCTTGCCAAAATGTTGGATGTTCCCTTCACCATCGCCGATGCCACGACGCTGACCGAGGCGGGTTATGTGGGCGAAGATGTGGAGTCTATTATTTTGCGCCTCGTGCAGAACGCTTCTTACGACATTAAAAAAGCCGAGATGGGTATCGTCTATGTTGACGAGATAGACAAGATCGGGCGCAAGACAGAGAATGTCTCCATCACCCGCGATGTATCGGGTGAAGGGGTGCAGCAAGGCTTGCTGAAAATATTGGAGGGCAGTGTTTGCAATGTCCCTCCCCAAGGCGGACGCAAGCACCCGCAGCAGGAGTATATCCAAGTGAATACCGAAAAAATCCTGTTCATCTGCGGTGGGGCTTTTGTTGGTCTCGAGTCCATTATTTCCCGTCGTCTCGGTCATCGAGTTCTTGGCTTTATACAAGATCAAGGTGGTGCCACAGGCGGCGCTGTGCCGCTCGATCATATTTTGCAGAAAGCTGAACCGGAGGATCTGGTTCGCTTTGGGATGATCCCCGAATTTGTCGGGCGTCTGCCCGTGATCACCTCCTTGCGGGAGTTGGATCAATCCGAGTTGGTCCGGGTGCTCAAGGAGCCTCGCAACGCCTTGGTCAAGCAATTCACCAAACTGCTTTTGCTCGAGGGGGTGCGGCTCACTATCAAACCCGAGGCACTGGAGGCCATGGCCGCTGAAGCCATCTCCAAAGGCACGGGCGCTCGAGCCCTCCGCTCCATCTTTGAGCGGGTCATGCAGGATGTCCTGTTTGAAATTCCATCTCGCGATGATGTCGCGGAAGTGGTGGTGACTGGTGAGACTATCTCCTGTGGTCAACCTGCCCAACTCGTTCTGCACAGGCACCGCAAAGCCGCCTGAATCCGCCCTTGGCCAGCTAGAGACCAGTGTTCCCAGCACCCGCCCAGACAAGATTCACGAAATTAGCTTTAGATTCCCCTGATTATCAGTTGGGTATTTTTAGAATAAACCGGACTACACCAGTTCAGGAATTGGAGCATGGGTTTGGACGCGTGCTTTCAATCGCGCTAGCAAGCTGTATAACCCATAATAAGTCCGGTTCACATAGAGGCTATGCGCTGAGCCGCGCGCTCCTCGCATGGATTGAAACCCGCCCCCGGAGCGGTGGTTGTCCTCTCCCATTTCGTATATTTCCTGCATGTAACTGGGGTCGCCAAAATCAAAGTGATGGCGGT
>DYRQ01000001.1:23682-29174 GCA_020718645.1 Verrucomicrobium spinosum | reverse complement strand
ATTTCGTATATTTCCTGCATGTAACTGGGGTCGCCAAAATCAAAGTGATGGCGGTAGAATGTGGGGTCAAGCTGTTTCGTGCAGCCGAAATCAATCACTCCCAGCTCATGGTTTTTAATCAAAAAATTGCCTGGGTGCGGGTCGGCATGGAAGACCCTGAGCGTGTGTACTTGGTGTTGGTAGAAATCCCATAGAGCCTGCCCCACTTGGTTACGGGCATCCTGAGAAGCTGGACCGTCTGCAAACTTGTCCAAGGTTACCCCATCTACCCAATCCATCGTTAGTATTTTTCTGGAGGAAAACTCGGGGTAATAACGGGGAAAAAATATATGACGGAGCTGAGAGGAGCGGCGGGATAACTCCATGGATCGTTTTAATTCCAACTCGTAGTTGGTCTCTTCCATCAGGCGCTCTTCGATCTCTCGGAAGTAGGCGTCCACATCTTTATCCTTGAGACCCATGACGCTCAGCGCGAGCGATTTTACGATGGCCAAATCGCTTTTCAAGCTGTCTGCCACACCGGGGTATTGGACTTTAACAGCAAAACTGTGTTGTCCTCGTTTGGCTCGATGAACTTGGCCGATCGAAGCACCACTGACGGCCTCTTTGCTGAAAGAGTCAAAGATTTTTGAAGGCTCCTGACCGAACTCGCGGATAAAAGTCCGGACAACTAACGGGTAGGAGAGGGGAGGTGCCGAATACTGTGCCTGTGAGAATTCTCGCGCATACGCAGTTGGCAGCATGTTTTGGTCAATACTCAACATCTGGGCCACCTTTAAAGGGCCGCCTTTCAGTTTACTAAAAGTCTGGTAAATGTCCTTGGCGTTGGCTTCGTCCAAAGCCATTTTGTCAGATCGTCCAGCGATAGCTTGTCGGCCATAATGCTTCAGGTAGTTGACTCCTACTTTAGTTCCCGTCTCAGCCAACGCGGCTAGGCGAGATACCGGTGAACTGCGGATGTGATCCTGTGTTTTCATCGAGCTTCAGATTGGCAGGAATAACGAGAAGAATTGGACGAAAGCGGGATGAGGACGAGTATTTTCGCTAGATCGAATGCGGATTCTAAAGCCGATGTCTTGAGCAAGTCGAAGGCGAGAGTGACAGATTTTTCAATCACAGCGTCGGTTTTTTCGTAGCCTGAACTTGTGTCTTGGAGATGGAATTTCATGAGGCCACGCAAGTGCAGATAGAAGGCTTCTGGATAAAGTGAGATCAAACGGCCACTGTCGGCAACTTCACGGTTTTCCACGGCTGATTTGGTCAAGGCTTGGGCGAAGCTCTTGTAAGTGTTTTCAAATTCTCGGGTGAACGCGGGTTTATCCCGTGGGGACAAAGTTTCAAAACGGAGCAGCAACAAGGTGCGGTGAGTGAGAGCCTCTTCAAAAAAAGCGAACAGAAAAGAGAGTAACCGTTGTTGCGCCGAAAAGGATTTCCAATCCACACCCGACTCGACCGCGGCGATGACCCGTTGAAGCAGGTCTTGCCAAAACCGAGCTTCGAGCGCCTCGAAAGAAGAATACTGAGAGTAGAAATCCCGTTCTTTGATTTTGTGAGTTTTGCAAAAAGCGAACACAGAGACGGGTGGTGTGCCGTGCTCATTCAAATGGGTGATGTAGGCATCCACTAGGGTTGCTGCCTTTTTGGGATTTGCTTTCATGATAAGAAAATGATGCAGAATGTGCAGAATGCAAACGGGCACACCCAACGCGCTCATGTGTGTGCAGATGCGTCGTCCCTAACGAGTGACTAGCCAAATAATAAGCTTAAAAAAGCGCTGCTTTAGTGCTTGGTCACCACGCGGAAACCTAGGAAGGGTTTTGCGTTTCCGGTGAAGTCGCCGTAGGCGTGCGGCTTCTTTTCCGAGCGTGGTTTGGTTTTATCGTAGGGCTCGTAGAAATAACCGTTGCCATTGACTTCGTAGGCGGAGTTTTGAAATTCGTAGTTAGAAGACTTCGAATCCCAGCCCCACTCGAATACATTGCCGTTCATGTCGTAGAGACCATGTTCACTGGCTTGACGAGTGGCGACGGGGTGAGTTTTATCACCGGCGTTATCGCCGTTCCAATCGAGTTCGGCGACTTTGTCAGCGGGTGGTTGGCGGTTGATTTCCTTGAACTCGATGTCGAGCGGGAGCCTGATGCCGTTAGCCTGCGATTTGAAAAAGATGATGTCAGCAGAGCCTGTATGGATGCGGGCGCCTTTTTCCATCTTAGTCGCCCCAGGCAAGACCGGATTACCGTCGTCAGCAAAGGTATCCAGACGGAATTGAATACTCAATTTATAAGGCGTGGTGAAAGCCTTGTCGGCGTAATAGACTGGAGTTTTGCCGAGAAGTTCTGAGAGGGCATTGCACCAGACCACTGTGTCATACCACGAGAGGTAGGTCACAGGCTCGTTCTGCTCGTGAGTCATTCCTTTATCAGTTGCATGTCGCATGCTGCCCATATCTCCGAGGTAGTTGAAGCGGTAGCCGTGATTCTCCGCCCAATGCCGCACGCGTTTCCAGAGTGAATAGGGGATTTCAGTCGTGCCAAAGTCGAGGGGAAAAGGTGGCGAGGGTCTGGTGACTGCGAGGGTGTTCTCCTTGATAATCTTTTCCGCCTCTTGGTCGGTGATTTTTTTCAAGAAGCGATCGTTTTGAGCCATAGCAATGGCTTTATTGGAGGCGTGGAGTGTCTCGGGTGGAATTTCCTCAGTTTCATTGGCGAGGCCGGCGGGAAGTGATGCGAACTTAAGATGATTACGCACGAAATCAGCCACGGTATCACGAGATTCTGTCGTGCCTGATGGAATGGCAGTGTCCGTGGAAAAAGACCAGAGTGCAATAGAGTCAGGCTGAATGGGTGAGGGAGTAGCAGGTGCGGCTGCATTGCGGGCCACGCGGAATCCTATGTAGGGGCTGCCGTGCCATGGGCGGTCGTTGAAATCGGGCACGCCAGTTTGTGTGGGTGGAGTAGGGCTTCGAAAATCGCCGCCGACCACAGTTCTTTTCGCGACGCTGCCATCCGCGCTCGTTCCATCAGTATCCCAGATGTATTCCCACACATTTCCCTGCATCTGTCGCAGACCGTTAGGAGCGGGTTCTGAAGCTGAGGCTGGGAGTGGCTGCTTGTTGTTGGTGGATGCTGGAGAGGACTGGTAGGCCGTGGCCCATTCTTGTCCGGTGGGCAGGCGATAGCCGTTTGCTGCGGTATTCCAATAAACGGACGGGCGTTTGTCCCAGTTTTCGCGCAGGTCACGGTCTATAACCCGGCGGAGAACAGTCTGGAAATTGGCATCGGCATAGTAGGCCGGCGTGAGCCCTTCCATCTCGGAGAGGATGTTGCAGAAGGCGATGGCATCATGCCAAGAGATGCCAGTGACGGGCTCTTCTGCGGAGTGGGGGAGGTCATCCACCTCCATGCTGCCCATGGCTCCATCGCGAGTGAGGGCATAGCCGATGTTACCGAGATGGTGTGTGGTTTGGTTGGTGACGCCAATACGGAGCATGGCCTGCCAGAGTTTGAAAGTGGTTTCACCTTCAGCAAGATGGAAAGCGGGAGAACCGTTGGCGGAGGTGATAGGCAACATCTTGAGGTGGTAATCGGCAGGGCGTTGGACAACGGCATCACACCGAAAAGCGTTCCACTTGAAAGCGAGGGGCGGGCGCAGGCCGGCAGCTACTTTTTGGACTGGCGAGAGATCCCGGTTGACGAAGAAGCCAACGGCGGTGACATCGTCGAATTTCACTGGGGCGAAGGAGGCGTTCTTCGCATCGAAATCGAGACTCTCCTGAGGCCGGTATTCGGCCCAAGTAGTTTTGTCGGGCTCGAGCGCATGGGAGGTGTGGACGACGGGGTTCATCGCTGCGCTCTCGACTTCTTTGTTATTTTCTCGAGTTAGGGTATAGGCTTTAGTCGAGTTGGCAAAGGTGGCTTGCGAGAGGTAAAAACGATCTCCATTGCGCACCATCCATCTCCCTGCATGGAATCCACCCCAATATCTTGAGACATGAACCACGATCTTGCTGGTGGCATCAAAAGAGACAGGGTGTTGATCACCGCCGTTTAGGAAATCTTTCTTTTGCCAGAACCAATTGGCATAGGCTTCGACTTGCTCCTCTTTCCCATGGTCAGCTAGGCCGCCCATGAAGTTAAGATCGTCGCGAAATTCGTGGTTGGAGTTCAGGTGACCCTCGGAGATAGATCTCGGAGATTTAGGGTTGGCCGGGTGGCATGAGTGGAGGGCTAATCCACCGTAGAACACGGCGTTTTTGGCGTCGGTATCGTATCGGAGACCCGGCATGCTCAAGGGTTTTTCTAGGCTAAAAGGCCAAGTGGAAGTCCAGTCGTTGTCAGTGGTGCCATTTTTATCACGATCCACTTGGCTTGGATTCGCCCGCTCAACAGCCTCTCCGCGATAAAAAAGCTCGCCCCATCCGAGGTCAGCACCGAAGTCCACTACTCGCACAGAGGTGGCAAAGGTGTTGGAAGTTGAGAGGGAGATAACCCAGGCAAGCAAGGTCAGAAGTCTTTTCATAGTCACAAATTAGTAACGCCAAAAATTAATGGAAGAGAAAATAGAATATTCTGGTCAAGCGCATGTTCTTCCGCGTGTCGCTCTGAGTATCTTGGGCAGGGGTCTTGCAATCGCTGCAAAGTTCGCCAATCTCCTGTTCAATATGAAAACAGATTCTCGTATTCCTGTCACGGTCATCACGGGCTTTTTAGGGGCTGGCAAGACCACTTTGCTTAACCGCATCCTAGCCGAAAACCACGGAAAGAGGATCGCTGTTATCGAAAACGAATTCGGAGAAGTGGGGGTGGACAACCAGTTGGTTATCCAATCGGACGAAGAGATTTTCGAGATGAATAACGGCTGCATCTGCTGCACGGTGCGTGGCGATCTGTTGCGCATCCTGGGTAATCTCATGAAGCGCCGGGATAAGTTTGACTATGTCATGATCGAGACAACAGGTCTGGCTGACCCGGGTCCTGTGGCTCAGACTTTTTTCATGGACGAAGATGTCAAGGAGGCCTACCGCCTCGACGGTATCGTTACAGTAGTGGATGCCAAACATATCTGGCAGCACCTCGACGACTCTCCCGAGGCTCAAGAGCAGATTGCTTTTGCTGATGTTATTTTGCTCAACAAGATTGATCTAGTTCCCGCTGGTGAGGTGGAGGAACTCTCGCAGCGTGTTTCCAGCATCAATGCCACAGCTCAGCAAATCCGTTGCAATGACGCCCAGGTGGACATCCCGGCACTGCTCGACATCGGAGGGTTTGACCTCGACCGCGCTCTCACGATGGATGATCTATTTTTGGAGCCGGATCGTCCCTATGAGTGGGGCGGTGTTTTTCGTTTGCCCGAAGGGCGAGCCGATTGGTGTTTTGGGCATGGCGGGCATGGGCATCATCACCACGACCATGACGGTCACGATCATGATCACGATCATCACCATGATGAGCACCACAGCGAATCCCATGGCGAATGCGATGGAGAGTGCGAAG
>DYRQ01000001.1:0-23582 GCA_020718645.1 Verrucomicrobium spinosum | reverse complement strand
CACCATGATGAGCACCACAGCGAATCCCATGGCGAATGCGATGGAGAGTGCGAAGGGGAGTGCGATGGTCACGGGGGCTGCTGTCATGGGCATGAACATGAGATGTTGGTGTGCGTGGTGCCCGCCTCGAATCTGGATGAAGCCGAAGATAAGGCCGAAGAAATTTTTGCGGGAATTTCGGTGCGCGTCGCTCCTGGGGATATACTGAAACCCTCCGATACCCTGTATGAATTGGATCTTTCCGGAGGGACTTCTATTTACCGGCTCTCGGCAGTGGAGCATGGCACGGTTGCGATTTTCACCCAGCATTTTCCTGATGAATTTGGTGCCGAGGTCAAGGCTGGTGGCTCTCTGGTTGAGCCAGTGGAGGATCGGGAGTATCTGCCCAGTCACTCCCATGATGATGAAGTTTACTCGGTGGGCTTTACGATAGAAGGGCCTCTCGATGAGAAAAAGCTTTCAACTTGGGTGGGAGAGCTGCTCCAGAAGCAGGGGCCAGACATCTTCCGTATGAAAGGGGTGCTGTGGGTGGAGGGTAGGGAAAACCGTGTTGTTTTTCAGGGTGTCCACATGCTTTTCGATGCCAAGCCCGGCACCGCTTGGAAGGAGGGCGAGGAGCGCACCAGCGTGCTCGTCTTTATCGGTCGCAACCTCGACCGCGAGTCTCTGACGGAATCGCTCGAAGCCTGTTTGGCCTGATCTACTTTACTGCCGTTACAGCTTGCTTAATGCGGCTTGATGGCTCAGGGTAGAAGCATGGGTTTTGAACCAGATGCTTCGTGCAACCAGTTCCGCGATGCCCTGTGTGTTCGCGGAATTGGGCAGTCTCTCATAGACCAGTTGCCCTACGCTGTTTTCGTCAAAAGCCTCGAAGGAATCGTCCTAGCCGCCAATCGTATTTTTGCTCAGGGCAGGGGTTTCTCGCATCCATCCGAAGTCGTCGGGAAATCCATCGAGGCACTTTACCAGAATGATCATCTGCTGGAACGCATGGCTGAGGAGGAAAGACCTTTGCTGGCAGGGACAGTAGAGCGTATTTCTTTTGTTGCTGAAAAACGGCACCCACTGACAGGGCAGTTGCTGATTTTATCCACCGTCACCAAGGAGTTATGTCGCTCGGAGGACGGGGGTGTGAGCGGGATTGCCACGACAATTCGGGACGATACTGACATAGTAAAAAGCGCCGAGTCGCTGGAGATATTTCAGGCATTAGCGGATCAGGCCGCTGACCCGATCTATGTGCTGTTACCCGATGCGGGCTTCCGCTTTGCCTACGCCAATGAGGCTGCAGCTAAACATTTCAAGACGCCCCTTGCCGAGTTGATGCAGAGGCGTATCCAAGACTTCAATACCCAGCTCGATGACGAGAAACTGAAAGCGTGTTGGCTGGATATTCTGGAAAATCAAAACTTTTCTATGGCCACCGAGCACCGTGATGCCAATGGCCAAATGATTCCCGTAGAGATCCACGACCATCTTTTGCAGTTCCGCGGCAAACAGTATTTGGCGGTCTATGTGCGCAACATTTCCAAATCTCTCGCGATGCAGCGGGAGTTGCAGGTGGCAGAGGAACGGTGGCGCCTGACATTCACGGCCACTGACACGGGTGTCTGGGATTGGAATATTCTCACAGATGAAGTGTTCTATTCGGACTCTTATTTGCAAATGCTCGGGTATAGCGCAGAGGAATTCGGGAGCGGCCCACAGGCATGCATGAGCCGCGTGCATCCCGATGACCTGCCGAAGGTAGAGCAGGCCATGGAAGAATATTTATCCAAGCGCCGACCCGATTACGAGGTGGCTTTCCGGCTCTTGGCAAAAAACGGAAACTATATCTGGATCCAGGCCAAAGGTGGTGCTGTGTGGAACGACGAAGGTCGCCTGGTGCGCATGGTGGGGAACCATATCAATATCACGCGACAGAAGGAGATCGAAGCCCAGCTCCAGCTCACCATCGAGCGCGAACGCGAGTTGAACCGACTCAAGGACGATTTCGTGACCATGATTTCCCATGAGTTCCGCAATCCCCTCACTGTCATCCTGACCTCGGTGGAACTCCTCGAAATGTGTTGGGAGACGCTCAAGAACGAGAAACGGGTGGATCTGCTCAATTCGATGCGATCTGGGGTGGATAGGATTGTCTCTCTAGTCGAGGAGATTCTTGTCTTGCGCAAGATTGAATCCGGGGTTCTCCGCTTTTGTCCTGAGAAAGTCGTGCTGGATGACATTTTGAAAAAAGCCAAGCGCGAGGCCGAGGAAGCGCATCGCCGCATCGAGCGCGTCCGGCTGGATACTTCAGCGGCTCCTGCGGAATTTGTGGGAGATACCGCCCTGCTGCACCATGCCTTGCTCAATCTCTTGACCAATGCGATCAAGTATTCGCCACCAGATCAGCCGGTTGACATCACCGTAGTTCATCAGACCCCGTGGTTGGTCTTTACCGTCAAGGATCGGGGCATCGGCATACCGGAGGCAGATCAGCCGAAGCTCTATGATGTTTTTCATCGTGGGAGCAATGTGGGCACTATCCCGGGCACGGGTGTTGGCATGGTCATTATCAAACGCTGCGTGACCATGCACGAGGGCTTAATCGAATACGAGACAGAGGCTGGCAAAGGCACGGCCTTCACCATAAAAATCCCTTACTGCCCTGCGCAGTAGCGCTTGAGCCCCGCGCGGTTTTCGCGCACAACCAGATCCATGCTCAACTACATTTGGCTGACTTTGCTAGTTCTTTCCCTCGCGCTGGCTGCGTGGAAGGATATTACCCTCGGTAACACTCAAGCGATGAAAGCGGTGACTGAAGCCGCGATTGACTCCTCCAAAACAGCCGTGACACTCTCGCTCGGGCTCATCGGGGTCATGTCTCTCTGGCTGGGGGTCATGCGTTTGGCGGAGAAAGGGGGGTTAGTCGAGGCGCTTGGCAGGGTGCTCAGACCAGTGCTTTCGTGGCTCTTCCCTGAAGTGCCTGCCGGGCACCCAGCTCTCGGTGCCATCGTCATGAACACTGCTGCCAACATGCTGGGTTTGGCCAATGCAGCCACACCACTCGGACTCAAAGCCATGGAGGAGTTGCAGAAGCTGAACCCTCGAAAAGACACAGCAAGCAATGCCATGTGCACTTTCCTAGCCATCAATACCTCCAGCGTGCAGCTCGTTCCAGCCACCGCCGTAGCGCTGATGGCCGCTGCCGGGGCGGCTCAGCCCACAGCCATTATCGGCTCGGCACTGATCGCGACCAGCATCTCGACTCTGGTCGGTATCACAGCTGTAAAAACACTCGAGCGCCTGCCGGTGTTTCGAGTCTCGGAAACCCGCGCCGAGGAAAAACCATGAGAGCCTTGGTCGAAATTATATCCGTATGGGCTATCCCTCTCATGATCGTCGGTATTGCTGTGGTCGCAGCACTGCGTCGCGTGCCAGTTTATGAAGAGTTTGTGGAGGGTGCCAAGGAGGGTTTCCAAACGGCCATCCGGATTATACCCTTCCTCGTCGCGATGCTAGTGGCCATCGGCATGTTCCGCGCAGCGGGTGGGGTAGATGCGCTGACAACTCTCGTGCAACCGCTCCTGTCGTGGATGAATTTCCCTGCGGAGTTGCTGCCGCTCTCCCTGATGCGTCCGCTCTCGGGCAGTGCCTCCATGGCGATCTTCGGAGAATTAGTCAAAACCCACGGACCCGATTCGCTCATTGCCCGTATGGCCGGCACGCTGATGGGGAGCACCGAGACAACTTTTTATGTCATTGCCGTTTATTTTGGATCAGTCGCGGTCACTCGAACACGCCATGCAGTGGCAGCTGGGTTGCTCGCAGATGCGGCAGGTGTGCTGGCTTCGGTCTGGGTCTGCCGTTGGCTGTTTGCTGGTCTGTAAGTTGGACTGGCTGGCGCCGTGTTAACGATCAGTCGTAATCGTAAAGATTCGGGTCGCGGGAATAACCCCCGCCCATGCCGCCCATGCCGCCGCCCTGTCCTCCCTCGTCCTCGAGGCCGCCGAGTTGTTCTTCGAGCTTTTCTGGATCTGTGCCCTCTTCGAGCTTGCGAACCACTTCTTCCATGGAGCCTTCGATTTTCTCTCCGGTCATGTCAGACATTTTACGCATCATTTTAGCCAAGAGCTTGGGGTCGGGGTTGTTTTCATCCATGGCGGCCATGTCGTGTTCCATCTCACGCATGACGGCATCCATAGCGGCGTCCTCCTGAGCTGAACGCGGATCCGTTGGCGGGTGCTCGCCGGGATCGCCCGCGTGAGCTTCGTGGCTCTCGCCTGTTTTTTCTGGCTGAGAACCGCCGGTGATGGGGGCAAAAGTGGACATGACCCGCACCATTTTATAGGTGGGGTTATCAGGGCATTTAGGGGTCTTTTGGCCTTGGGCGATACTCCGTGCGTAGAAGGAGTAAACCTTCTTGTTGTCAGGGCAATAAAACTCGTAAATCGGCATGGCACTAGGCTAGGGTGCCGGTGCTATTTTTGCAAGCAGTTGGTCGAGTTCGAACACCCTTTGCACCGTGGCATAGCAACCCGATGAATCGCAGAGCTGTGCGGAAGGGGGGCTGGTGTCGGACATGCTATGTCCTAGGTGGTCTCCGCCTGCCTTCAGGAGGCAGAGATCGGGAAGCGGGGCTGCGTGAGCCGATGCCAAGAGTTCTTGGAATAACGGGTCATTATCCGGGCCGGCTAGGCTGAGGCGCACCGGTTCGGCGTGGTGTCTGTCCAAGGCGCACAGCAGATGGGGCACCGCCTCTGGCATGCGCTCCAAACGAGGCGTGAGCGCAGCGAGTATCTCCTCGGCTGCATCACGGTAGCCGGGTTTGTCGAGCAGGCGCGAGAGTTGGAGGAGTGCCAAGGCCGCCACAGCATTGCCCGAAGGTTCTGCGCCATCGTAGTCTTCTTTGAGCCGTATGGGGGTGTCCGCCTCTAGGCACGAGAGATAGAAAGCTCCACCTCTCGGATCGGAGAAATTTTGGAGCATGGCGACCGCCACTTGATCGGCTCTCTCGAGCCAGCGCCCATCGAGCGTGGCGCGGTGGAGTTGGAGCAGACCTTCGGCGAAAAATGCGTAGTCATCGAGCAGCCCTCGTGTGGTGGAGGGGCCGTCTTTCCAAAAATGGAGCAGGTTGCCATCTGAGAGTCGGAGGTGGTTCCAGATAAAATCGGCAGCGCGCACGGCGGCTGAAATCAGAGTGGTGTCGCGCAGCAGTGAGCCGGCATCGGCAAGAGCGGCGATCATGAGCCCGTTCCATGAGACCAAGATTTTATCATCCCGCAGAGGCCGTTCTCGTGACTGGCGAACTGTCAAAAGTTTGCTTCTCACCCTCCGCCAGAGGGCGTCAGTGTCCTCCGCATCAAGGCCGGCACCGCGTGCGGCATCGGCTGGAGTTCTGTGGAGGGAAAGCACGCTCTGAGAGGCTGGCTGTTCTCCGGGGAAGCTGTGGTCGCTGAAGTTGCCTTGTTCTGTCACCCCGAAGAGGTGTGTGGCAAATTCCGCTTCTTTCGCTGTGAGGGCTTGCCGGATCTGCGAGGGATCCCAGACATAAAACGCTCCTTCGCGACCTTCGCTGTCGGCGTCTTCAGCAGAATAAAAACCGCCTTCGGGCGAGGTCATGTCACGGAGAATATATTCTGCGGTGTCTTGGATTACTGCGGTAAAAAAATGGGTGAGAGACTCCGGAGTTTCGCCGTGCCTGAACCGGATATGCCGCATCGCTGCCGCGTAGGCGGAGAGGAGCTGGGCGTTGTCATAGAGCATTTTTTCGAAATGCGGAACCAGCCAGTGATCGTCCACCGAGTAGCGGGAAAACCCGCCGCCGAGCTGGTCGCAGATGCCGCCCCGAGCCATGCGGTCTAGGGTATGAATCACGGCATCCGAGGCGCTGGCATCGTGGTGTCGCTGTGCGTATCGGAGCAGAAAGAGCAGGGTCGAAGGGCGGGGGAATTTGGGAGCCTGCCCGAAGCCGCCCTGCACCGCGTCGTAGTCGTTGAGGAAATGGCTGGCAGCCCGTGGCATGGTTTCTGGGCCAGCCACCGTCGAGGCACCGCAGCCCGAGTGCGAGAGTGTTTGCAAGTGGTCGAATAGGTCGCGGGAACGCTCCAAGAGACGATCCCTCTCGGATACCCACAACTCCGCGATGCGCAGCAGCACGGAGGAGAATCCAGGACGACCATGGTTATCGCACGGTGGAAAATAAGTGCCACCATAGAAAGGTTGGAGATCGGGTGTGAGCCAGACCGAGAGAGGCCACCCGCCGTGGATGCCCATGGATTGGACGGCGGCCATGTAAACTTTATCCACATCAGGGCGTTCCTCTCGATCCACTTTGATGCTGATAAACCGGCTGTTCAAGATGGCTGCGGTATCACGGTTTTCGAAAGATTCCCGCTCCATCACATGACACCAATGGCAGGTGGAGTAGCCGATGCTGAGGAAAATGGGGAGGTCAGCCGATTTGGCCGCTGCAAAAGCTTCTGCACCCCACGGCATCCAGTCCACTGGATTGTAGGCGTGCTGGAGCAGGTATGGGCTTTTTTCCCGCGCAAGGCGGTTGGGCGGGTGAGCGTGAGGTGTCTGAGCCACCCTTGAGAGATAACGCCAAAGCCCGTGTGTGCAAGCGAGGCATTTAAATGTTGTGCGATAAAATTATTATACTAAAGTATAAATATGAATACACCGGACACTGTGGCGGAAGGTGGTGCTACCCAGCATCTGTTTGACTGGCTGTTCTTGGATCTCAACAGCTTCTTTGCCAGCGTCGAGCAACAGGAGAATCCGCGCTACCGTCGGCGTCCCTTGGCGGTGGTGCCTGTGGATACAGATCACACCTGCGTTATCGCGGCCAGCTACGAGGCCAAAGCGCTTGGCATCACCACAGGAACGCCTGTGCTCGAGGCGCGCCGGCGCTGTCCCAAGATCATCCGCGTGCTCGCACGGCACGATAAATACGCCGAATACCATCACCGTATCATTGCTGCCGTGGATCGCCATCTGCCAGTGCATGTCGTGGCTTCCATAGATGAGATGGCGTGTCCGCTCACGGGTCGCTGGCGAGAGCCGGAGCGGGCTGCGGAGATGGCTCGGCAGATCAAAGCTGCCATCGCCACGGAAGTGGGTGTCTGTTTGCGCAGCTCGATCGGCATATCCACGAACCGATTTTTAGCGAAGGTGGCTACGGATATGCAAAAGCCAGACGGGCTGGTGCTCTTGCACCCCACAGAATTGCCGGGACGCTGGGAGGGCATGGGGTTGCGTGATTTGCCGGGTATTGGCAAGCAGATGGAGCGACGGTTAAATGCAGCGGGCATCTTCAGTATCAGCGCCCTGTTCGCGTGTAATGCGCGTCGCCTGCGCCGGGCTTGGGGAAGCATCGAGGGGGAGCGGTTCTGGCACAGCCTGCGTGGGGAGCAGTTGCCCGAGGTGCTGACGAAGACTTCGTGCTTTGGCCATAGCCAAGTGCTCCCTCCTGAAGACCGTGGCTGGGAGCGCGCTGAAGCCGTGGCTCGGTGGCTCTTGGTGCGGGCGGCCTTCCGCATGCGCAGGGGGGGATACGCTGCCAGTGGAGTGGTGGTGTCGGTGCGGAATGAAGGGTGGGAGCGACACGCGATGGAGGCAAAGGTCTCACCTACAGCAGAGAGTTTGGATCTCGTTCGGGCATTTACTTCCCTCTGGTCTCATTTGGGAGAGGAGTGCAGTCGAGCAAAACTGAGAAAAGTGAGCGTTGTGCTGCACGGTTTGGTTCCGCTTTCGGCGCCGGAGCAGATGGAGTTTTCGTTTGACTCCACGACAGGCCCTTCTGCTGTCCGGAAGGGATTGGGTGTAGGACATTCCTTGTCCCAGGCTCTCGACAAGATACGCCGCCGCTATGGGGCAGGCGCTATAGCGATCGGGGAGCCTGCCGTGGAGAAGGGGGGGACAGGAGGGGCTAAAATCGCGTTTACCTGTGTGCCAGAAGCCGAGGATTTTTAGGTTTTATTGAGGTTGGTATTATCACGCGCTGCGGCGTTGGAAATAAAACATAGTAGCGATGCCCAAGCACATGAGGAGGGAGCCAATCCATTTGAGCAGCCAACCTGGATCGTAAAGAACTTGGAGTGTGGTCTGTCGCAGATTGGCGGGATCCCATCCAGCTTGGGAGAATTTATAAGTCCAGCCTGTGAAATGCCGCCATGATTCTGGAGGATAGATCGCTGGCTGGTTCATGCGGATGAGAGCCTCGTGGGTTTTGCCTGTGGCTGGGTCACTGAAACGCACGGTGCTGCGGAAATCGGCAGGGTTATCGGTGCCGGGGTCGCGCGGGACTTCGAATTGGAGAAGTTCCACCGTAAAGGGAAGTGGTGTGGTCTTGAGTCCAAAACCCATACGGACCATGCCCGTGGGGTGGGTCAGTGTTTGCTCCATGCCGGAGAGCAGCCATTTTTCTGGGCCTCGTGATCCATCGGGCGCGAGCAGTTTGAGGAGCAGGCCGGGGGTTCCGCCCTCTAGGGGATTTTGCGATTCGCGGGCGCGGGAAACAACGCGTGCCGAGGGGTGGAGATCGGATATTTCAGCGCTCCACGAGGTCCAACCAGTATCGAAAGGTGTGCCGGGGGTGGCGGTTCCTGTGCTGACAACTTTGCCGCCTGACACGGTGAGATAATTGAGTTTGCCTTGGGGTGCAGGAGCCAGATAGAGCGTGCGACCCGAGAGGAAAAGTGTGTCGTGGTCGCCCGAAATAGTCACGATGCAGGCAGGGTTGCGGAGTTCGGGTGATGCGTTGGTCGGGGCGCCGCCTTGCATGGTGAAATCGTTCCAGAAAGATTCCACTTTCAGAGTAGCTCCGCTTGGCAGTGGCACGGTCTGGCCTGTCTGAGTCGGGAGGTGGAGGGTGGTGGCGGGAGTGTCTTCGCCGGTGGCGATGGAGAGTTCGAACGAGGCTGTTTCAGAGGGGTGCGAGAGCAGAGCCATGGACCACGGGAAAAGGCGTTGCTCGGCACCGTGAGCGACGGTCATTTCTGGTCTATCAGCAAAAAGAACGCGTGTTTCTCTCACGATTTTTTTTGTGCCGCCGAGTGTGGGCAGGCGATCCACCAGATCCACAGTGCCGCGCCCAAAGAAGTCGAAGACAGCGGGTTTACCGTCGTTTTTCAAAGCGAGAGCCAACTCAATGGGGCGGGGAGACATGGTGCTCGAGAGGGTCAAGCGGACGCCTAGGCCAGCGTCGGGTTCTTGGGAGGGTTCGAGAATTTCTTCGGGCACTAGCGACTTGGCTGCTTGGACGATTTCCAGACGGAGCTGGGTGTCGGGGAGGGGTTCGACCAAAGGTTTGTCAGGGTGTGGACGGGTGATTTCTGGATCGAAGGGGAGGTAGTAGAGTGAGCCGTCTTTGGGGCTTTCGATGCCGAGCACGCTCTGGTTGATGACGAGGCGATTTTTGGGTTCGCCTTGGTTGAGGGTGACCGAAGCTTCGAATCCCGATGTCTTACCGACAACAGCTCCGACTAATAGAATAATGATACCGTAATGGGTCACGACAAAGCCGAGGTGTTTGCGCTGCCAGGGCCAGCGTGTCAGTGTCACACAGAACAGATTCACGCAGAGTAATCCGAGCCATGCGAGGAACCACGGGGCATCGTAGATATAGAGACGGGCGATTTTTTGCGAGAAACCCGATTCGGAAAAAGTTGCGGCAGCCACGGCCACCGCGATGATGCCGAGCACGAGCATCGCGCAGGGCAGCGAGCCCATGGCGTGGATCCATTGCCAGAGCAGGGAGTTTTTCTTGCGCTCTTCCACTCTCCTCCTGTGCTCGGAGGGTTCTAGTTTTTCAAACTTCAACATCTTTACCCCTTAGCCCACTTTATCCCGAAAGACAAAATAAACGGCACCCAGCAGGCAGAGCCCGGCCCAGAGGTAATCGAGTTTGAGCGGTTCCTTGAGGTAAAAGAGAGAGAACGGGACGAAGACAGAGAGAGTGATGACTTCCTGTAAAATTTTGAGTTGGCCCACGCTGAGGGCGGTGTGTCCGATGCGGTTGGCTGGCACTTGCAAGAGATATTCAAAAAGCGCTATGCCCCAACTGATCAGGGCGGCGATAATCCATGGTTTGTGCGAAAGCTCTTTGAGGTGGGCATACCATGCGAAAGTCATGAAGACATTGCTGCACAGCAGCAGTGCCACGGCGGATGTCACGGGGTTTTGTGCCAAGGTCAGCATGGTGGGTATTTACTGGCGAGCAGGCTAGAGACCAGTCAAAACTGATCGCGGACACAGGAGGGGTAGGGCACGCTGTCTGGGGCTGTGGTCGCACAGGGCTGATGGGGGGGGTGAGAAAAAAGGCGTGATTCCAGACAACTTTCGGACATTCTCGAGACCAGCATGAGAAAAATTTTTGTCCTCTTGGCTTGGTTGTGTGCCGCAGTATCGGCTCAAGCGCAGATTCATCTGAGCGTCAATAAACCCAAGCCGAGCCACTTGCTCTATTCGCCCCTAGTGGTCGAAGTGCGCATCGCCAACAACACGGGTCGCCAGCTTCATTTGGGGGATGTGGATGGGCAGAGTTGGCTCCGGTTTCTCATCAAACGAGGCAACGGTGCTATCGTGCGTCCGACTTATAATTTCTCGCAGCCTGAGTTGGTGCTGGAGCCGGGTCAGGGGGTGGAATTCGGTTTTGATCTGACCCCTTTTTACAACATCCGCGAAATGGGTAACTACAAACTGATCGCTGTGGTGAAAATGGCTGGCGTGCAGGGTGACCTGATCTCGAACAGCGTGGACTTCAGCGTGGTGACTGGCCAGAAACTCTGGAGCCGCCAGCAGGGGATGCCGGGCTCGGACGAGGTGCGCACTTTCAGTTTGATCTCATTCTTCGATGGGCAAGATTCGCAGGTCTTTGCCCAGATTGAGAGCGAGCGTGAAAACTTGGTTTTTCTCTGCCTGCCCCTAGGCAACTACATGGCCACTTCCAAGCCTGAGGCGGAGTTGGAGGCAGGCTCCTACTGGCATTTACTTTTTCGGAGTGCGCCGGGTTTCTACCTCTACTTGAAGACAGATATGGAGGGTAAAGTGATTGAGCGTCGCACCTTGTCCAGCGCCGTCTCAATACCGAGGCTGATGCCAGGACCCAATGGGTATGCTGTGGTGGGTGGCACTGATCCATCGCAAGAACGAGGCGAAACTTTGAGCGGGACACAGCCGCCGGAATTCATGCGGCCTGGCGGGGTTTCTGAGCTCGATGAAGAGAAACCGTCCGGCAAGAAAAAGAAGAAAAGCTAACGCTGGCGAATCCCGCATGCCCGAGTTCGGAAGCGAGTTGGTGCGGTGCTGGAAACGCCCGGATCGAGTCGCCGAGATACCGGTAGGCAGCCGGGTCAGAACCGCAGAGGCGTGCCACTATCGGCGCCCAGATTCGCAGGTAGGTGTAGTAGATCGGGGCAAACCAAGGTGGTGCAGGCGAAAACTCGCAAATCCAGAGGTGCCCTCCCGGTTTGAGCACGCGGAGCATCTCGGTGTAACAGGCGGGTCTATCCGGAAAATTTCGCAATCCAAAAGCTATGCAAATACCACCGAGTGTGGCGTCTCCCCAAGGTAGTTGTCGAGCATCAGCCAAGTGGAGGTTTGTCAGTTTTTTGGAGCGGGCTACCGAAAGCATTTCCTCCGAGAAATCGGCTCCAAAAACAGGGCCGGCTCCCGGTAGTGCGGACACAGCAGCTAGGACATCGCCTGTCCCACAGGCCAGATCGAGCAGAGGATAAGGGGCGGCAGCACGGATTTCCGAAACGAGGCAGTGTCTCCACCAGAGATCTTGACCGAGGGACAAGAGCCGGTTGAGCAGGTCGTAGCGCGGGGCTACTCCCGCAAAAAATGAGCGGACCACCTCGGGGGATTCAATAGCGCCGGCTGGGGATGGGGCTGGAGGCATGGGGAGCCTGAGGCGGTTGTGCGCAGTGTCAGTTGCGGGCCATAAACTCTTTGGCCAAGCTGCGGTAAAATGCCGCGCCCGTGCTACCCGAGTCGTAGGCGTTGATCGGCTTGCCGTGGCTGGGAGCCTCGGCCAAGCGGACATTGCGAGGGATGACCGTCTGATAAACGGCTTCGCCCATGTGGGTGCGAAGCTCGGAGATCACTTGGTCAGACAGTTTGACGCGAGAGTCATACATCGTCATCAGGATGCCCTCGATAGGGAGGGGGAGGCCGGTAGCCGATTTGATTTGTTCGATGTATTGCAGGATGCTGCCGAAACCTTCCATGGCGAGATACTCGCATTGCAGGGGGATGATCACCGAGTCGCAGGCCACGAGGGCTTGGGTCATGAGGGTGCCGACACTGGGAGGGCAATCTATGATAGCGAAACGGAAGCGTTCGGAGGAACGCATAGGATCAAGTGCCTTGCGCACGCCATAGAGACGGTCGTCCATCGAGGCGGCTTCGATTTCTATGCCGGCCAAATCGCGCTCGCAGGGAATGAGGGAAAGATGGTCCCATGCTGTAGGCACAATCATATCGTCCGGTGCGGCCTCACCATGGAGGACGGGGTAGAGGCTCTTGCCTTCGAGGCGCTCGACGCCGAGGGCTGAAGTGGCATTGCATTGAGGATCGAGATCAATGAGCAGGGTGGGGTGCCCAAGTTCGGCCAGACAGGCAGCCAAGCTGACGGAGGTGGTGGTTTTGCCCACGCCACCTTTCTGGTTCACCACAGAGATGATTTTCATGAAGCTTCTATCATAATCGCTGGGGCTCGGTGGCGCAACGGATTCTTGCAGGAATCTGTGTTGGTATCAGGAAATATCTAGCGGGAACGAGAGGGTGATGGTTGTTCCTTTATCGGGCGCTGTGGTGACAGCGATGGTTCCGCCCATGGATTCAGCCATGACTTTGGCCATGGATAGGCCGAGACCTGTGCCGCCGACTTTGCCGAAGGAGGTGAAAGGCTGGAACAGGCGGCGACGGATCTCGTTCGGGAGGCCAGGGCCATTGTCGCGGATCGAGTATTCGGCCTGATTGCCGTTGCGGCGCACCACGATTTCTAGGGCGGGCGGGCGATCTTTGAAATCCCGCAGGGCTTGTTGGGCGTTCTTGACCAAGTTGTGCGAGATGCGGCGGATTTTGAGAGTGTCCACTTTGATCGAGCACTCTTCGCTCTCGATAGTCAGAGTCATCGGGGCTCCACTGCGGTGGAGTTGGGAGAAATGGGCGAAAAGCTCGCGGGCCAGTGTGGCGAGATTGACCCGCTCACTGCTCACGGTCATCTTGCCACGGGTGAAGCCGAGAAGATCTTCAGCCATGAGGTTGATTTCCTTGAGGGATTTCTGGATTTTGCCTCCTGCATCTTTGACGGCTTTTTCGGGCATGCCTCCCATCAGCATTAATTCGACACCGAGACCCACGGCAGTGAGGGGCGAACGGATGTCGTGCACGAAACTGGAGACAGCCATGCCGACAGCCTTGAGGCGTTCGCCTCTGGCGAGTGCTTCGGCTTGGGCGATGGAGGCCAAGGCTGCCGCAACTTCGTAGCACCAGAGCTTGAGCAGTTCTTGATCAACAGGGGCAGGGGGCAAGGGCGAGGCGATCTCAAGCGCGCCCCAATTATCCCCGTTCAGATCGAGGGCGATCTTCTGCGTGTGGGTTGGCAGCTTGGGCGAGGGGGTGGCGGGTTCGGAAACAAGCGGAGTCTCGATCTCGTCATCGGGTGCAGTTTTATAGATCCAAGCCAGTCGAGCTTCGAGGAAAGAGGGGCGCTCTCTGAGCACAGAGGATGCTGTTTCTAGCAAGGCGGAACGATCTTGCTGCAAAAAGATCTCCGGCACATGGCGATTGACGGAGCGGAGGCCGTCTGCGGCTTCTTCCAGATCTTTGCGAGCCGCGGCGATGCCGTCTGCCATGAGGTTGAAAGATTCACCGAGTTTGCCCAGTTCATCCGAGCGGTTCAAATGCACGCGTTGGGTGAGGTCACCGAAGCCGAGTTTTTCCGCAGCCGAGGCCAAGGCGCGGACAGGGGCTGTGATATTGGAAGAGACAATGCGACTGGCAACGACAAACAGGAGGATACCGAGCAGCGCGACCCCGGCGAGTATGGAGTTGAGGTTGCGCAGTGATTTGAGGGAATTGTCGAGGGAACGCAGGAGAACCACTTGGGTTTGGTTGGAGTTTTTGAGCGATAATCGGCTGGCGACATAGCGTTCGCCGTCGAGAGTGATCAGCCATGTTTTATCGCTGTCCAAATGGGCGGCGAGAGAGTCCGCCACCACCGCCGTGCTTTTCGGATCGAGAGAAGAGGCGGCAGGGATGCATTTCCCCGAAGGAGTGGTGAGGAGGAAACAGACATCGGCATCGCTGAGGGTTTTGAAGTCGCGAGCGGTTGAGTCAGTAATCGAAAAAGCCAGGGTGATCCATCCCATCTGGTCAGGTGACAGCAGGGGGGCTGCTGCAATGATGGCCAAGTGCTTTTCGACATCGTGGATGGTGTATGGACGGGCAGCGCTCTCTTCGATTTTTCTGATCAGACCCTCAAAGACGATGGTGCAGCACTGCTCAATAGCCCCTGTGCCAGCTACCACTGAGTAGGGGGTATAGGGCGAGAGCAGCACGGCGTAGTCGGCATTGATACGGTCTTTGAGACTGTAGAGCGCGGACCGGATGGTGGGGGAGTCGCCTGTAGCCACGGCGTTTTTGAATCCATAGTCGGAGCTGAGTAGGTCGGCCCCCTCGGTCAATCGCTGAATGCGTTCAGCAAAAACATGCGTGAAAACCTCTGCTGTAGCACTCAGGTTGCTGGCAATTTCTTTGCGCGCATAGCCCTCGGTCAGTGTTCCCACAACCACAGCTATCAAAGCGGTGACGGCGATAAATATGATAGCAAAAACAGCGAGAAGCCGCGTTTGAAAACTCTTGAACATAATCAGTATCCTGTCTCCCTGCGGTCATCTTCGGCAGCGTCGGGTGGGATGCGCGATTTCATGGGGCGCAAGTTGAGGTTGTAGGAAATCGTTGCGCGGCCAGCTTCCACCCGAATTTCTTTTTTTAGGGAATCTGGGTTGTCTCGGGAAGCTGGATGCCACACCGAGACCGTGTAAGTGCCGTCGGGAATGCGATCCAGAACTGCCGAACCATCGAGCCCTGTCTGCGCGTAGTAAGGAGTATCCACGACAGCGATGTGGGTGATCATCCAGTCGTGTATGTTGCAGCCAATGGCCACGAAACCAGATTTTTCAAAAGTGATCGGCGGTGCCGAGTAGGTTTCCGCGAGCGGAATTTCGAATTTTTTTGCAACGGAGTGAGAGTAGATGTGATGTCGGACTTGATCTTTGTTTGGGAAATTCACCGTGCTGCCGACAGGCACAATCACGATTTCTTTCTCAAACTGGGTGCCTTTTTGTTGCACGGAAAAGTGGGCGGGGACAGGAGGTTTGACCCCTGCAGTTTTTAGTGTGATGACGGCATTGGATACAGGTTTTTTTGAGCTGTCTAAGACGGTGCATTCAACAGCAGACCAAGAAGCGCTCGGTGCCAGTGCGCAGAACCAAGCCACGATGCCGCATGCGGCAATCCGCAAGTAACGATATTTCCACATCGGGTGAAGCCCCATGCCATGAGCGTATAGAGTCATTTTATAAAATAGCCAACTATTTGACATCCCGTAGGCAAGCTTTTTTCGTCATCTGCGTTGGGTAAATGATTGACGCCATTTCAAATGATTAGCTAGCCTCATGCCCGATGCAGACAAAAACGAAGTCCTCCTTTGCCACTATTGATGCCAATGAAGCCTGTGCCTCTGTTGCGTATCGCCTGAGTGAAACCATAGCAATTTATCCTATCACCCCCTCTTCGCCCATGGCGGAGAGCTGCGACGAATGGTCTGCGGCGGGTAAGAATAATGTGTGGGACACGGTGCCGCACCTTGTCCAGATGCAGTCGGAAGCGGGTGTGGCTGGCACGATTCATGGCATGCTCCAGACAGGCACGCTCACGACCACTTTCACGGCGTCGCAAGGTCTGCTGCTCATGATCCCGAACATGTATAAAATCGCGGGTGAGTTGCTCCCCTTCGTGATGCATGTTTCAGCTCGCACGCTGGCCACGCATGCTCTCTCTATCTTCGGTGATCACTCCGATGTCATGGCCTGTCGCCAGACTGGTTTTGCTATGCTGTGCTCGGCCAATGCTCAGGAAGCGCACGATTTCGCGGCTGTCACTCACGCAGCAACACTTCGTTCGCGTGTTCCATTCCTGCATTTCTTCGATGGATTCCGCACTTCGCATGAGGTGGCTAAACTCCTGATCCTCACCAATGATCAACTCCTAGCGACTCAAGACGAGGAGTGCATCAACTCCTTCCGCGATCTCGCTCTGACGCCTGATGCCCCCCGCATCCGTGGCACAGCACAGAACCCCGACACCTTTTTCCAAGCTCGCGAAGGTTGCAACCAGTATTATGATCGCCTGCCCGATTTGCTGGAGCAGGGCTTCGAGCAATTCGCCACGGTGGCGGGTCGTCGCTACGGGCTTTTCGAATACGCGGGACACCCCGAGGCTGACCGCGTGGTCGTGGTAATGGGATCAGGCATCGAGACAGTGGAAGAGACCGCGGCTTATCTCAACGAGAAAGGCGCCAAACTCGGCGTGCTGAAAGTGCGTCTGTTCCGCCCGTTTTCTATCAAACATTTCATGGCCGCGCTGCCCAAGTCAGTCAAAGCCATCGCCGTGCTCGACAGGACCAAAGAGCCGGGCGCCGTCGGCGAGCCTCTCTATCAAGATGTCATCACCGCTCTGGCAGAGGCTCGTGCAGACGGCCAGTTGCACTTCGATTGTGAGCCCGTGGTCGTCGGTGGTCGTTTCGGTCTTTCCTCGAAGGAATTCACGCCCACCATGGCGAAGGCGGTATTTGATAACCTCCAGCTCGAGCGCCCCAAAAACCATTTCACCGTCGGCATCAATGACGATGTGACAGGGCTCTCTTTGCCCTACGATCCTGCCTTCGACATCGAAGCGTCAGATGTGACTCGCTCTGTCTTCTTCGGTCTCGGTGCGGACGGCACTGTGGGTGCCAATAAAAACTCGATCAAAATCATCGGTGAAGAGACCGATAACTATGCCCAAGGCTACTTCGTTTATGATTCGAAGAAATCGGGTGCCATCACCATCTCTCACCTCCGGTTCGGACCGCGCCCGATCCGGGCACCGTATCTGGTTTCGAAAGCCAATTTTGTGGCCTGCCACCAGTGGGAGTTCCTCGACAAATATGATGTGCTCGACTACGCCGATGAAGGCGCTGTCTTCCTGCTCAATTCGGTCTATGCTGCCGATAAAGTTTGGGACGAATTTTCCGTCGAAGTCCAAGAGACGATCATCCGGAAAAAGCTGAAAGTCTTCGTGATTGACGCCTACAGCGTTGCTCGCGAGACCGGTATGGGCGGTCGTATCAACACCATCATGCAGACCTGCTTCTTCGCGATTTCTGGCGTGCTGCCCCGCGAGGAGGCCATCGCTCAAATCAAGAAAGCCATTGAGAAAACTTACTCGAAAAAGGGCGCTGAAGTTGTTCAGAAAAACTTCGCTGCCGTGGATCAGACCTTGGCAGCCTTGCATCAGGTGCCTGCCGCCACTGCTGTAACTTCCTCCCGCCGGATGCCCCCCACAGTTTCGCCGGATGCCCCTGAGTTTATTCAGAAGGTCACAGCGCTCATGTTGGCGAACAAGGGCGACCTCCTCCCTGTCAGTGCCTTCCCCGTGGACGGCACTTGGCCGGTTGGCACGACGAAATGGGAAAAGCGCAACATTGCCCTAGAAATTCCAGTCTGGGATTCCTCGATTTGTATCCAGTGCAACAAGTGCGCGACCGTCTGCCCTCACGCGGCTATACGCGCCAAATACTACGATGCCGATTGTCTTTCCACGGCTCCTGAGACTTTCAAGAGCGTGGATTTCCGCACCACCGAGGCTGATCTCAAGGGAATGAAGTTCACCATTCAGGTGGCACCCGAGGATTGCACGGGTTGCATGCTTTGCGTCGCTGTCTGCCCTGCCAAGGACAAAACCAATCCGAAGCACAAGGCGATTGACATGATGCCGCAGCCTCCGATCCGCGAGACCGAGCGCGTCAATTACGATTACTTCCTGAACCTTCCCAACCCTGACCGCAAGCGGATCAAGGCAGAGGTGAAATCGGTGCAGTTCTTCGAGCCGCTGTTCGAGTATTCAGGTGCCTGCGCCGGTTGCGGTGAGACCCCATACTTGAAATTGCTCACCCAGATGTATGGCGATCGTCTCTACATCGCCAATGCCACTGGCTGCTCTTCCATCTACGGCGGCAACCTGCCTACCACCCCTTACACGGTCAATGCCGAGGGCAGGGGGCCGGCATGGAGCAACTCGCTTTTCGAGGATAATGCGGAATACGGCTTCGGCCAGCGTCTCGCCCTCGATAAACTGGTGAACTACACCTCCGAACTGCTCCAACTCAGAGCGCCTGCCATCGGAGACGACTTGGTCAAAGCTCTTCTGACTGCCGACCAAAGCAGCGAGGCTGGCATCGAAGATCAGCGCGCCCGCGTTGTGGCTCTCAGAGCCAAGCTTGTGACGGCTTCTGACAAAGAGTCTCTGCGCCTCGCGAAGTTGGCTGATTACTTGGTCAAAAAGAGCGTGTGGATTGTCGGTGGAGACGGCTGGGCTTATGACATCGGCTTCGGTGGTCTCGACCATGTGCTCGCCATGGGTCGCGATGTGAACATTCTTGTGCTGGACACAGAGGTTTACTCGAATACCGGCGGTCAAGCCTCCAAATCTACACCGCTCGGCGCGGTGGCGAAATTTGCGGCTTCTGGCAAAAACACGGCCAAGAAAGATCTTGGCATGATCGCCATGTCCTACGGGAGCGCCTATGTCGCCCGCATCGCATTTGGTGCTAAAGATTCGCAAACGGTCCAGGCGTTCAAAGAAGCGGAGTCCTTCGAGGGCACTTCGCTGATCATCGCTTACAGCCATTGTATTGCGCATGGTTACGGCATGCAGCTCGGACTCGAGCAGCAGAAGCTCGCGGTGGAGACTGGCTACTGGCCTCTGTTCCGCTACGACCCACGCCGCAGAGCGGCGGGAGAACCCATGCTGAAACTCGACTCGGCTGCGCCTAAAACAGCGCTGTCCAAGTATCTCGCCAACGAGATCCGTTTCCGCATGCTCGAGAAGAGCAATCCTGAAATAGCCAAGGAGCTCCACGGTCGGGCTCAAGAGAATATCGAAAGCCGCTGGCACCTCTACGAGGAACATTCGAAAATCAAAGAGGATCAGGAAGTAGCAGCAGACGGCACCAGCGCTGCTTGACCCAGAAGCTGCAACTAAATCTAGCAACTGGAAAGAGGAGAATAACGATGAACACCACGGTCAATTACTTGGGACTGCAACTCAAATCCCCGCTTATGGCGGGGGCATCACCCATGGCGGCGAGCCTCGATCTCGTGCGCAGGCTCGAGGACGCTGGCGCTGGTGCCATCGTTATGAATTCCTTGTTCGAAGAACAGCTCGATCGCGAGGATAGTGCCAAGCACTCGTTCGTGGATAAAGTCTCGTCTATCTCTCCCGAGGCAGGGTCTTACCTGCCGGCGCTGGATGATTATCATCTGAGCCCTGACCAATACCTCCAGCAGATCGAGAAGATCAAAGCGGCTGTTTCTGTGCCCGTGATCGCCTCGCTCAACGGGGTCACTCTCGGAGGCTGGGTGCAGCATGCCGACTGGATCGCCAAGGCTGGAGCCGATGCTATTGAGTTGAATGTTTACTACATGCCCACCGACCCCAAGGAGACCGATCACGATGTGCAGAAACGCGTGCTCGACATCCTCGCTGCGGTCAAACGCGTAGTTTCCATTCCCGTATCGGTCAAGCTCTCGCCCTTCTTCACCGCGCTTCCGAATTTTGCCGGAGCCTTGGCCAATGCTGGTGCGGCGGGGCTGGTGCTTTTCAACCGATTCTATCAGCCTGACATTGACATCGAAGAGCTGGACATCCGTCCCACACTCTTCCTTTCTGATTCCTCGGAACTGCTCCTGAGACTTCGCTGGCTGGCGATCCTCTCTGCGACCATGGATACTCCCATGGCGGTCAGCGGTGGTGTCCATACGGCGCATGATGCCATCAAGGCGATCATGGCGGGAGCTTCGGCTGTTCAGATGGTTTCCTGCCTCCTCAAAAACGGCCCTGAGCATTTGGGTAAAATCTCCAAAGAAATGGTGCAGTGGCTCGAAGAGCATGAATACGAGTCTGTCCAGCAGATGCGTGGGAGCATGAGCCTCCGCAACTGTGCCGACCGTTCGGGTTTCGAGCGAGCCAACTACATGCGTGTGCTCCAAGGGTGGAGATTCGCGGACTAACTCTCACAGAGTGCTGGCTAAGGGGAGGCCGGGAGCTTTTGAATGCTGGACTCCTCTCATCTGTTCTACATACCCAGCGCAGCCTTGAACTGCGAGATGCCGGTGCTTGTTTACACCCCCTCGCACTACAGCGAGCAAGCCGCGAGGGAATACCCCGCCGTGTATGTTCTCCACGGCAAAATGGAATACTGCGAAACACCGGACGCCAGCTCGTTGGCCCGACATTATCCCCCCAGCTTTGGCATGGCTGAGATAGCTGACCGATGGGGGGTCATTCTCGTTGCTCCTGTCACAGGTAACAGCTATCACATGAACCATCCCCGACATGAAGCTGCTCGCTATGGGGATTACTTGGCCGAAGAGCTGATCCCGTGGACTGACTCCCATTTTCGCACTATCCGCAGTCAGGAGAAAAGGGCGGTGGCAGGCTATAGCATGGGTGCCTACGGCGCACTTTCCCTCTATGCTAGCAGGCTTGACTCTTTTGCCTGTTGCCTCTTGCGATCAGGCAGTTTTGACCCATCTTTCCGATACAAAACCACAGGGGAAGAACACTGGTTTTTTTCCAAAGCACTAGGTTCTTATGCTGGGCAAGAGACACTTTACCAGGCTCACAACTGGGTCGAAAAAGTGCGCTCGCTGGAACCCTCGAAATGCCGCTTCATCATCGAGTGCGGTCAAGAAGATCCGTTATTGCCAGTCAACCGAGCCCTGCGCGACTCCTTGGTCTCCGCAGGTATCCCGCATATTTATCAAGAGTGTGCAGGCGGACACGCGTGGTGTGGGCAAGACCTTTCCCACCTTCTCGCCCACATGCAGGCTTACATGACTACAGACGAACGAGCGCAGTCCACCTGTTCCTGAGATGGGGATTGAGAGGGGTATCAGATTTTTTCTCCCCCCCTGTCTCTACAGAATAAGAGTGTGCAAATAGTATCTCTAGCAGTTTGAATTTCGGTAGTGCCGCACGATATTATTCCACATAAAAAATTCCTAAAAAAATCTCTCGCAACGATTTCTTTGTGGGGCTAAACCTTGGGAATAGCAAACACCCAGCCATTTCATTCTGCCAGCGGTTTAGGGGGGATGAGGGAGGGGTTAGCACAAGGAGCTTTTTTATGGCAAATCAAATAGAAATAGGCCCGATCAACGGCGAATTCAGCCTCTACACCGACCTCGATGTTTATCTTTTCAAAGAGGGAACACATTATCATCTGCACGACAAAATGGGGGCTCATCCCGTCGTTGTAGATGGTAAAGCTGGCACCTACTTCAGCGTCTGGGCTCCCAATGCCCGTGAGATGTCTGTAGTAGGCGACTTCAACGGATGGAACCCCGAGGATCATAAACTCAGGGCTCGCAGCGATGGGTCTGGCATCTGGGAGGGTTTTATTTCAGGTCTCCCTGAGAACACTTTATATAAGTATCATGTCCGTTCCCACTTCCACGGCTACGAAGCGCAAAAAATTGACCCCTTTGCCTTCGGAACTGAAATCCCACCGAAGACCGCTTCGGTAGTCAGGGGACTCGACTACCAGTGGGAAGATCAGTCTTGGATGGAGACCCGTCACCAGCACAACGCGATGAATGCGCCTTGGTCTGTCTATGAGATGCACATTGGCTCATGGCGCAAGGTGCCCGAAGACGGCAACCGCTCCTTGAGCTACCGTGAGATGGCACCGCTGCTGGCTCACCATGTCAAAGAGATGGGCTTTACCCATGTCGAGTTCATGCCAGTCATGGAGCACCCTTTCTACGGATCATGGGGCTATCAGATCACCGGCTACTTCGCTCCCAGCAGCCGCTTTGGCTCGGCTGAAGATCTGATGTTCCTCATAGATTACCTGCATCAGATGGGTATCGGTGTTATACTCGACTGGGTTCCTTCCCATTTTGCTAGCGACGGTCATGGACTCCAGTGCTTCGACGGCACCCACCTCTATGAGCACGCGGATAACCGCAAAGGCTTCCACCCTGACTGGGGCAGCTACATCTTCAATTACGGACGCAACGAAATCCGTTCGTTCCTCATCAGCAACGCCTTTTATTGGCTGGAAAAATACCATGTGGACGGCCTGCGCATAGACGCGGTTGCTTCCATGCTCTACTTGGATTATTCCCGCAAACACGGAGAGTGGATCCCCAACCAATACGGTGGCAACGAGAACCTCGAGGCCATCTCCTTCCTGCGCCAAGCCAACGAGGCGATCTACAAAGAGTTTCCGGATGTGCAGACGATCGCAGAAGAGTCCACCGCCTTCCCAGGGGTCTCTCGCCCTGTCTATGTAGGCGGCCTCGGCTTCGGGTTCAAATGGAACATGGGCTGGATGCACGACATCCTCGACTACTTCTCGAAGGATTCCGTTTACCGCAAATATCATCACAACAACCTGACCTTTGCGATGCTCTATGCGTTCAACGAGAATTTCATGCTGCCGATCTCTCACGACGAAGTCGTGCATGGCAAGTGCAGCCTGATCTCGAAGATGCCTGGCTGTGATTGGGAGAAGTTTGCCAACCTGCGCCTCCTGCTGGGCTACATGTATATGCAGCCGGGTCACAAACTACTCTTCATGGGTAGCGAGTTCGGGCAATGGGCCGAGTGGAACCACGACCACAGCCTCGACTGGCACTTGACGAATAACCATCAGCACAAGGGTGTCATGCACTGGCTCGGCGACCTCAACCGTCGCTATGCTGCTGAGCCCGCCATGCACAACCTCCCCTTCTCGGGCGAAGGTTTCTACTGGGTGGACTTCAAAGACTGGGAGCAGAGCATCGTCACTTTTGCCCGCGTATCGGCAGACCGCCGCCAGACGGTGATCGGTGTGTTCAACTTCACTCCTATGGCGCGCTACAACTACCGCATCGGTTTCCCGCACGGCGGTTGGTGGGAAGAGATTCTCAACAGCGACGCCCAGCATTTCGGTGGTAGCGGACACGGCAATTTCGGTGGTGTGGAGAGCGTTCCTTTCGGATCGCACAGCCAGCCCTTCTCGGCGTGTATCACCCTACCTCCGCTTGGCATGGTCGCCTTCAAGAAAACAGTCTGATCGTAGCGGATGTTTATACTTTCCCTCCTCCACACAGATGGAGGGGGGGGCTAAAGCTCGGTCAGCACAGTGATTGTATGCGAGAGCTGTGACGCGCTCTGGAGTTGGTAGATACTCCCACAGCTTCTGAGGACAAGAACTTGCTCGGGTTTATGCTCCCGTGGTGTGGACTTGTCTTAGACGGAATACGAATTAAAAT
>DYRQ01000072.1 GCA_020718645.1 Verrucomicrobium spinosum | reverse complement strand
GGGGAACTAACGAAGGTCTGCTTGATTGGGTGGTTGAGGAGAAAACGAGCTGAAATCCAGATCACCAAAGTGGTGAGCCAATAACTACAGCAAAAGGGGCGGAGTATTCAATCCTATCGGATAGGCGGGCAGCCTCGGCTGCAGCCTTGGCTGTTTATGATTGGCGCCTCTGCTGGGTGGGTCGGGGTTTGCAGTAGATCACTCCAGCGGCACCCATAAGAACAAGACAATAACTAGAATCAGAGGGAGTAATAACAAGAACCAAGCGAAGCTTGTCGCGGTCTATTGCACAATCTGGGTTCACGGAGGATAGAAGCTACTGATAACAAAAAAAGGCTCCCTTGCGGGAGCCTTTTCTGTGTCGGGCGCTCCGGGGAGCGCTCCAACAAACTTATCGGAACCGATGCTTATTTCTTCGCATCCGCGAGGGCGGCCTGGGCGGCAGCCAAGCGGGCGATAGGCACGCGGTAAGGTGAACAGCTCACATAAGTGAGGCCGACCTTGTGACAGAACTTGACGGAATCGGGGTCGCCGCCGTGTTCGCCGCAAATACCGAGCTTGATGCCAGGGCGGGTCTTGTTGCCTTTTTCAACAGCGATCTGCAGGAGCTGGCCGACGCCAGTCTGGTCAATCGAAGCGAAGGGATTTTTCTTCAAGACTTCGTTTTCCTGATAAGCACCGAGGAAGCTGCCCGAATCATCGCGAGACATGCCGAGGCAGGTCTGGGTCAGATCGTTGGTGCCGAAGCTGAAGAACTCGGCAGTCTGGGCGATCTCGTCGGCGGTCAGGGCGCCGCGAGGCACCTCGATCATGGTGCCGACCGAGTAGCTCAGCTTGACTTTCTTCTCGGACTGAACGGCTTTGGCAACCTCGTGAACGATGGCCACCTGCAGGTCGAGCTCTCTCTTGAAACCGACGAGCGGGATCATGACCTCGGGTTTGGCTTTGAAGCCAGCCTTCTGTGCTTCAGCAGCAGCTTCAAATACGGCGCGAGCCTGCATGCGGGTGATCTCAGGGTATTTGATACCGAGACGGCAGCCGCGGAAACCGAGCATGGGGTTGAACTCGTGGAGTTCGGCCACACGGTTGACGATCTTGTCTAGGGAGATACCCAACTTCTTGGCGAGGTCGGCTTGCTGCTCCTTGGAGTGAGGCAAGAACTCATGCAACGGGGGATCCAAAAAGCGGATGGTGGCCGGGAAACCTTTCAGCTCTTTGAAGATGCCGAGGAAGTCTGCGCGCTGGTAAGGCAGCAGCTTGGCCAAGGCGGCTTCGCGGGTTTGGAGGTTGTCGGCGAGGATCATCTCGCGCATGGCGTCAATACGGTCTCCCTCGAAGAACATGTGTTCCGTGCGGGTCAACCCGATGCCAGTGGCACCGAAGGCGATCGCGTTGGCGACTTGGTCGGGCGAGTCGGCATTGGTGCGGACTTGGAGGCGAGTGACCTTCGAGCACCAGCTCATGAGCTGGACGAAGTTCTGGTAGGTGCGGCCTTTCTTGGCCTCTGCATTGCCTTCGATGAGACCCTGCACAACCTCGGACGGGGCGGTTTTAACTTCGCCTTCGTAAACGGTGCCTGCGGAGCCATCAATCGAGAGGAATTCGCCTTCTTTGTAGGTCTTCTTTCCGACGGTGAGCGTGCGTTTCTCGTAGTCCACTTGCAGTGCAGCGGCACCGCAGACGCAGACTTTACCCATCTGGCGGGCAACGAGAGCGGCGTGCGAAGAGACACCACCGCGTGCGGTGAGGATACCCTCGGCAGCGATCATGCCACGCAAGTCTTCTGGGGAAGTCTCGACACGGACGAGCAGGACTTTCTGACCTTTTTCGGCAGCTTCAACAGAGCGATCTGCATTGAAGTAGATCTGACCGGCTGCGGCACCTGGACCCGCGGGGAGACCAGAGGCAATGCAATTGGCGGCTTTGATCGCTTTGGCGTCAAAGATCGGCGCTAGCACCTGATCGAGCTGGTCGGCGGGAACGCGAGCGATCGCATCCTGCCAGTTGATGAGCTTCTCTTTGACCATTTCGACCGCAATACGGACGGCGGCAACGCCTGTGCGTTTACCGTTGCGGGTCTGGAGCATGAACAATTTGCCATCCTCGACGGTGAATTCGAAATCCTGCATCTCGTGGAAGTGGGCTTCGAGTGTTTTGCGGACATCTTCGAGTTCGCGGTAGGCTTTGGGCATCTCGGCGCGCATCTCGGCAACGGGCTTGGGTGTGCGGACACCGGCGACGACATCTTCGCCTTGGGCGTTGATGAGGTATTCACCGTAGAACACTTTTTCGCCAGTGGCTGGGTCGCGGGTAAAGGCAACGCCAGAGCAGGAGTTTTCGCCGGAGTTACCGAAGACCATGGTCTGGACATTGACTGCGGTGCCCCATTCGGCGGGGATACCGTATTTGCGGCGATAGACGATAGCGCGGTCATTCATCCACGAACCGAACACAGCGCCTACGGCGCCCATGAGCTGTTGCCATGGGTCGGAGGGGAAGTCTTTGCCGGTCCTGGCCTTGACGAGTTTCTTGAAACGGGTGACCAACTCTTTGAGAGCAGCGGCGTCCAATTCAGTATCGGCTACATCATGTTTACTAGGGAAGAGATCTTCTTTGAGTTCTTCGATCACTGTCTCGAAGGGCTCGTGCTCTTCACCGTCTTTTTTCTGCACACCCATGACGACATCGCCATACATCTGGACGAAGCGGCGGTAGCAGTCGTAAGCGAAACGCTCGTTGTTGGTGGTCTTGATGAGACCCTGAACCGTCTCGTCATTGAGACCGAGGTTCAGGATGGTGTCCATCATGCCAGGCATAGAGTCGCGGGCGCCGGAGCGGACAGCGACGAGGAGCGGGTCGGCGGGGTTACCGAATTTTTTGCCGAGAGATTTCTCGAGTTTGCTGACAGCAACTTCGATCTGGGAGCGAAGCTCTTTAGGATAGCTGCGTCCGTGAGCGTAATAGTAAGTGCAAACTTCGGTTGTGATGGTGAAGCCTGGAGGCACCGGCAGACCGATGCGGGTCATTTCAGCGAGGTTGGCACCTTTGCCGCCGAGGAGGGCTTTCATGGAACCGTTGCCATCACCTTTGCCGTCGCCGAAGTAATAGACATACTTGCCGGCTTTGGCAGCTTTCGCGGCCACGGCTTTGTCAGCTTTCGCGGCCACAAGCTTGGAAGAGGATTTTTTAGTGGATTTGTTTTTGGATGCGTTTTTTTTGTTTTTTGCTGCCATAATTATTGCTGTTGTTGTGTTAAAGAAACGAGCGCAGAACCTAACAAACCCGCCCAAAGTGTCAAGGAGCCGATGGAATTACTTGCAAGAAAAGACTAAAATGCCGAACACGCCTTCAGAACATGATTTATTAGAACAACTTCTGAAAGAGAGGTGCGAGCGTGCTCCACTCTCTTTTCGCGATTTCATGGCCAGCGCGCTTTATCATCCCACTCTCGGATACTACTCCTCCACACCAAAAATTGGACGGGACGGGGACTTCATGACAGCCGTGCGGGCGGGCTGTTTATTTGGTCAATTACTGGCTCAGTGCCTGCACGATCTGTGGTGTTCGATGGGTTCTCCTTCAGATTGTGCTCTGATCGAATCCGGGGCACATGACGGCACATTGGCTCGTGATATTCTCCGATGGACTCGCGATTTTTCTCCTGAATTCCACCGTGCCATCTGCTATCAAATTATTGAACCACTATCCCTCTGTCGCACTGCGCAGCAGACAGCGCTCTCGGATTTTGCAGAAAAAATGGAGTGGGTCACAGGCCCATCGCCCACCCCCTGCGCCCACGGCATCCATATCGCCAATGAAGTGCTCGACGCCCTGCCCTGCCACCTGCTGCGTTTCGAAAACGGGCGCTACCAAGAAGTCTGTGTGACTTGCGCAGACGGACACTTGGATTATTGCACACTGCAGATCACGGATACCGCGCTGCTCGACTGGCTCCAGAGCGAGTGCCCCCCCGAGATCGAGGGCTACACCTGTGAATGTTGCACCGATCTCGAGCCATGGATACGCGACACACTCTCAGGCATATCCTGTGGCTACGCGTTGTGGATAGACTACGGCCTGCACTCGCCCGATCTCTTGCACCCTTCGCGACCCCAAGGCACTCTGCGCGGCTACCGGCAGCACACCCTTTGCCATGATTTGCTCTCGGAACCGGGACGAAAAGATCTCACTTACCATGTGAATTGGTCCCGCGTGAAACAAGCAACACAAGCGGTGGGATGGAGAACTGTGGGTTTCACGGATCAGCACCATTTTTTCACTGATCTTGTGAAAGAAGATCTCGTGGCAGCCGAGGCCACTGGCGCGGCACAAAGACCTGAGTGGGCGGCATGGATGCGCGCCTTTCAGACCCTCACTCACCCTGGACAAATGGGCACACAATTCCAAGTTTACTGTGCATCCGCTCTCCAGAATGCGCCGCTACCAAAAGGCTTCCGCACAAACTCCTGCAAGGCAAAAATAAGAATCGCCGAGAGTCATCTGCCGATTCACTGTCAAAGTCATGACAAACCACCCTCTAGCTGAAGTCTTCGGGCACTCGACGACAGATTTTTCTGATCGCGCAAAACGCTTCAGGAAGCATAAGCTTTGTCCCTTCAATAACAAGGTGCCAAGTTGCACCAAAGACAAAGCGAAAGATCCGTTGGGCGTTTGCAGTGTATTCCACGGACAATCCCCTGTAATCACCTGCCCTGTCAGGTTCCGTGAGGACTGGTTGATTGCCGATGATGCTGCGGCTTTTTTCTTCCCAGATGGTTCGATGTGGACTTCCTTGACTGAGGTCAGGCTGGCGGATGGAGAAGGAAAATCCGCTGGCAACATTGATGTAGTGCTTGTGGCCTACGACCACTCTGGGAAAGTGATCGATTTTGGCTCCCTTGAGGTTCAAGCCGTTTACATCTCGGGTAATGTTCGTGATCCATTCGCTTGCTACATGTCGGACTGTTCGGCGCACCAAGATATGGATTGGAGAAACAAACCTAATTACCCAAGACCTGATTTTTATCTTCCTCGCGGAAGCGTCTTGCGCCTCAATTAATGTTCAAAGGAGGCATACTCAATTCATGGGGAAAGAAGATGGCTGTTGCTCTTGATTCGCCATTCTTCAATACATTACCTCAATTGAAGGAAACCTCCCCAAAAGATGCCGATGTCGCATGGCTTGTCTAAGACCTTGTCGCTGATCCGACGGGATGTTTGAAGATTAGTAAAACCAAGACTGTCTATACAGAGTTTTCTGAGGCCCTGAACACGATTTCGCGCCCAAAAATCGGAAAAGTTGATGACTTTCTTAAGATTCTGCAGGCCAAGGTTGATGAAAAATTAGAATCGCCTCCAATAAACCAAACGATTGATACTCCGTTCAGTTCATGATGCACGCTACGAAAGATTTGCTTGGCTTTGATTTGCCTACCCAAGCCCGTCCAGTCAATGTTGCTTCCGTCCCTCAGCGAAGTCCGTTTCGGTATCCAGGTGGCAAGACATGGTTTATACCTCGTCTCAGAGAGTGGCTTCGAAGTCGGCCTTGTAAGCCCAAGCTATTGATTGAACCTTTTGCGGGAGGTGGAATCGTCTCTCTCACTGTAGCGTTCGAGAATTTAGCTGAGAATGTGTTGATGGTTGAACTGGATGATGAAGTTGCAGCAGTGTGGGACACCATCACTTCCGGAGAAGGCGAGTGGCTATCCAATCAGATTCTACATTTTGAGATGTCGAAAGAGAGCGCGATTAGGGAGACTCAGAGGATTCCCCAAAGCCGCAAAGAAAAGGCATTTCAAACAATAATAAAGAACAGAACTCTACATGGCGGAATTTTGGCCGCAGGCTCTGGATTTTTGAAGAACGGTGAAGCAGGAAAGGGGATATTATCAAGATGGTATCCGTCCACGCTTGCGAAGCGAATCAATGACATCAAGCTTGTGTTATCGAGACTACGGTTTGAGCAGGGTGATGCTTTTGATATTATAAATAAACACAAGGAAGATCTTGATGTTGTCTATTTCATCGATCCACCTTACACGGCGGGCGGAAAAAACGCTGGCAGTCGCCTCTACACACATTTTAGCATTGATCACGATATGCTGTTCAAAAAATGTTCAGAATTGGCAGGCGATTTTATAATGACTTACGATAACTCTGATGAGGTGAAGAATTTAGCGCGAAAATATGCTCTGCAAGCCAAGCCCATTCCCATGAAAAATACCCATCACGCAGAAATGACCGAATTAGTTATAGGAAGGGAGTTGTCATGGATGGATGCCACCACAAGAGTTTGCGAGTCCGCTCCCGAATACAAAATCAAAATGCCCAAGAAGGCCGCGGACTCAACAGATTCCCGCAGAACGCCTCCTACTTCCTCGCTTCGCTTGGGGTAGAAGCCGCGCCACGGGCAGCCCTGTGTCACCTTGGATGTTAGGCACACTCAGCGAACATGCCAGCATCACACATTCTCGAAGAACCAGCCGCGCAAAAATGCCTCGACCAACTGCGGTAAATCACGGCTGTAACCACCCTCCAATACTGCTGCGCAAGGAACACCAGATCCAGCCAACCAGCTTCCGATGGTGCGGAAATCCTCGATTTCCAGCGTGGTCTGACCGAGCGGATCACGCGCATAAGCATCGAATCCTGCCGAGACGAGCAGCAATTCGATACGGGACTCGAACAGCACATCCAATGACTCGCGGATGACTCGCATCTGCTCGTGGCGGGACACCCTCGGTGGCACGCTTCTGTTAGTGATATTGGCAAAGGAATCACGGCCTGTGCCAGGGTATCCTGGGAACTGGTGCACCGAGGAAAACTCCACCCCTTTTCTACCTGCAAGAATATCCTCGGTGCCATTGCCGTGGTGAACATCAAAATCCCACACACCCACCCGCTCTACCCCACATTTCAGAGCATGGAGGGCAGAGATAGCGACATTATTAAAATAACAAAAACCCATAGCTCTTGTCTTGGTGGCATGATGTCCCGGAGGACGCATCAGGCAAAAAACTTTTTCTCCGTCCTTCACCGCACGAGTCCCCGCCTCAACAGCCGCGCCTACTGCCAGGACAGCATGTTGGTATATGCCAGGAATCGCCGGTGTATCAGCATCGAAGTCATGCACCCTCTCACTTTGCACCTCATTGATGTGTTCCTGCACATGAGCCAACTGCAAGCACTCCTCGGAGGCTGGTTCAGGTGTGGACCAGGCAACATCCTCTGCACCGAACACCGAGCCGAGGTGCGCCGCGACATCCCGGGTGCGGAAAGGGTGTTCCGGGTGGTGTTCGGCACTGTAGCCCGCAGAGGACGGGTCATAGAGGATGCGCCCTTTCATTGCCGACACTTTTCCACAGGAATCAACATGAAGATCAGGATAGGGTGCGCACCCCATAACCGCGCAAGACCAAATCTACGCACCGCACTGCATGCCTGCGGATCCACTGAAGGTTGGGGGGCTTGCGCACACCGAGACGCACGGCCTCCCACTCGAAACCGAACCAGAGCGAGAGCAACATCTCCGCACACTCGTCTGCCACGCGAGGCGGGAGCCCAAGCGCCCCTCTCTCCCGCTTCAGCACCGAAGTGAGTTGCCCCAAAATACACTCGGGACCCGAGCGAAAAAAATCTCTGGCCAAAGCCGGCTGTCTTGTCGCCTCACTCGCGAGGATTCTATCGAGCGCAATCACCTCCTTGGACATGATATGTCCCATGAGCAACTCTCCGATCTCGATCAAAGAATCTCTCGGAGACACCCCTGTGCGACTCTCGCCCACAAACACGGCACGCGCCTCGGCGCAGCACGCCTGCACCACCGCACCGAACAAAGCCTCTTTCGTCCGGTAACGCCGATAAACCGTCACTTTGGAAACGCCCGCCGCGTGCGCCACCGCCTCGATAGTCATACCCGAGAAACCTACTTCCAGCAGGATGCCTCTAGCCACGCGGAGAATATCTTCGCTTTTAGCCGCATCAGGGCGGCGACCCGCGCACCTGGGTGAAGCACCCACAGCACATCTGCCGCTTGACTGTTTAAGTTTTCGCTCCATTAGTGAACGCTATCGTTTAATAATAGCATGAAAACTCAACAGGCAACCGGCTCAAAAATCAAGCCCTACCTGCTCGCAGGAGGCGGCATTGTGGCTGTGCTCCTCGTGCTGGGCGGCATCAAATTTCTCCAGATCAACGCGATGATCCAAGCTGGGGCAGCTATGGTCATGCCCCCCACGACCGTGACCGCTGCCGAAGTGGTCTCCGATTCATGGCGTCCTTCGATTCCCTCAGTCGGCTCAGTAGCTCCGGTGCAGGGGGTGGATCTCTCCTTCGAATCCAGCGGCGTAGTCTCTTCGGTCGAATTTGAGAATGGCATCCCTGTTACCAAAGGACAACGCTTGGCCTCCCTGAACATTGCTTCCGAGGAAGCCCAGCTCAAACAGGCGGAGGCTCAAGCGAGCTTAGCCATGGTGAACCATGAACGCGCCACCAAACTCCGCCGCGAGAAAACCATCTCCCAATCCGAGTATGACAGCGCCGATGCAGAGCGCCGCAAGGCTCTCGCCTCCGTCGAACAAATTCGCGCCGAGATAGCGAAAAAAACACTGGTTGCCCCGTTTGCAGGACGGGCAGGCATCCGCAAAATCAACATTGGCCAACGGATGGAGGCAGGGACTCCTGTCGTGAGCCTGCACATGAGCGATCCAGTCTTCGTGGATTTTTCCCTACCCCAAAAACAAGTTTCCCTCCTCGCTGTCGGCATGGACATCGCCATCACCGTGGACGCCTATCCTAGCACCGAGTTCAACGGAAAGCTGACTGCTCTGGATCCAGATGTAGATCCGGCCAAGCGTTCGGTCTCCCTCCAAGCCACCCTCGCCAACCCCGAGGGCAAACTCATGCCCGGCATGTTTGTGCAAGTCTCCGTGCAGATGCCCGAGGCTAAAAGCGTGCTCACCATTCCTGCCACCGCCGTGCTTTACGCGCCTTACGGCAACTCGGTCTTCGTAGTTGATGAGAAGAAAGACGAAAAAACTGGGCAGACACAAAAGGTCGCCCGCCAACAATTCGTGCGTCTCGGCATGATGCGCGGCGATTTCGTCGAGGTGATCAACGGACTCAAGGCTGGTGAAACAGTCGTCACTTCTGGCGCATTCAAACTGCGCCCAGGCGCGCCCGTGGCTGTGGATAACAAACTGGCTCCCAATGCCAGTCTGACACCGACTCCTCCGAATACCTGACGCGACCACCCCACCCGACCACTCACCAGTATGAAAACTTCCTTCACAGACCTGTTCATCCGCCGCCCGGTCGTGGCGCTTGTGGTCAACCTCGTCATCCTCGTGGCCGGGTTGCAGGCTGTCAGCTCCCTGATGGTGCGCCAGTATCCACGGAGCGATAACTCCACGATCACAGTTACCACGGTTTACACCGGTGCCAGCGCCGATCTCGTGCGCGGTTTTATCACCACACCGCTCGAACGCGCCATAGCGGCTGCGGACGGCATCGAATACATGGAGTCCCAGAGTGCGCTTGGGCTTTCGACGATCAAAGCACGGCTGCGCCTGAACCAAGACGGCATCAAAGCCCTAGCTGAGATTAGCTCAAAAGTGGATCAAGTGCGTGGCGATCTCCCCCCCGAAGCCGAGATTCCCACCATCAATCTTGAATCGGCTGACTCCGAATTTGCGTCGGCCTACCTGAGCTTTTCCTCGGATGTTCTCGAGGCTAATGAAATCACCGACTACCTGACCCGCGTGGTGCAGCCCCGCCTCACCGCTGTGCCCGGCGTGCAAAAGGCCGACTTGCTCGGCTCCCGCACTTTTGCCATGCGCATTTGGCTCAAGCCCGATCTCATGGCCGCCTTCGGAGTTACCCCCTCGCAAGTTCGCGCGGCCTTGGCCACTAACAACTATCTGACAGCCGTCGGCACGACCAAGGGCGCTCTCGTTGCCTTCAACCTCACCAGTAATACCGATCTGCGTAGCGTGAAGGAATTCAAGAGGCTGGCGGTCAAGACCGAGGGCGACACTATCGTGCGTCTGGAGGATGTCGCTGATGTGGTGCTCGGCGCGGAAAACTATGATGCTGAAGTGCGTTTCTCCGGGCTCAAAGCGGTCTTCATGGGCATCTGGGTTTTGCCCAATGCCAACTCTCTGGATGTCATCAAAGATATCCGCAAAGAACTGGAGACTATCCGCGCCAATCTCCCCAATGGCCTCAATGCCAATGTCGCTTACGACTCCACGGAATACATAGACAACGCCATTCACGAAGTGGTCAAAACCCTCGCTGAAACCCTGCTCATCGTGGTCGTGGTCATCTACCTCTTTCTCGGTTCTCTGCGTTCTGCGCTGGTGCCTGTAGTGGCCATCCCTGTCTCGCTCATCGGCGCCATTTTCCTGATGCAAGCGTTTGGTTTCACCATCAACCTACTGACACTCCTCGCCATCGTGCTCTCGGTAGGCTTGGTAGTGGATGATGCCATCGTGGTGGTAGAAAATGTCGAGCGCCACTTGCGCGAGGGACGCACCCCTCTGGATGCCGCGTTGCTCGGTGCTCGCGAATTGCTGGGGCCTGTGATCGCGATGACCATCACACTCATGGCTGTCTATGCCCCTATCGGTTTGCAAGGCGGTCTCACAGGCAGCCTCTTCCGCGAGTTTGCCTTCACCCTCGCCGGTGCCGTCGCCATCTCGGGTGTGGTGGCTATCACCCTCTCCCCCGTGCTCTCGGCAACATTACTCCGCACCGACCGCGAACACGAGGGGTTCACTGGCTGGATCAACACGCGTTTCGACCAGCTCAAACAGAGCTATGGACGAATCTTGGAAAACACCTTGCACCGTCGCAAGGCTGTCTATGTGGTCTGGATTGCCCTTGGTCTGCTCTGCTACCCGCTCTTCACCATGTCCCCTGTCGAGCTGGCACCCGTCGAGGATCAGGGGATTATCTTCGGTATCGTGGACGGCCCTGCCAACTCCACCATTGACCAGATGATTCCCCAAGCCGAGGAGGCTAACCGCATTTTCCAGAGTTTCCCGGAGACAGGCTTCACCTTCCAGATCATCAATCCCACCAGCGGCTTCAGCGGCATGGGTTTGGTGCCATGGCAGGAACGCAAACGCACGGTATTCGACATCCTCCCCGAAGTGAGTGCCAAGCTCAGCTCAGTCCCCGGCATCAGCATCTTTCCCGTGACACCCCCGGCGCTCCCCGGTGGCGGCCAGTTCCCGGTCGAGTTCGTGATTTGCTCCACGGCAGAGCCCAGCGAAATTCTCGGCTTCGCGCAACAGCTTCAGATGAAAGCCATGCACAGCGGTCTCTTCGCTTTCCCTCCGATGATAGACACCAAGATTGACCAACCTGAGATCGAGCTGGTTTTGGATCGCGATAAAATCGCCAGCCTCGGCTTTAACCTCAAACAAGTGGGTGAAGAAATGTCCGCCCTACTCAGCGGCGGCTATGTGAACCGGTTCAACTTCGGCGGTCGCAGCTACAAGGTGATCCCCCAAGTAGAACGCCAAGGCAGACTCACTCCCGAAACGCTCGAATCTCTCTATGCCATCGCTCCCTCCGGCGAATCCATCCACCTCTCTTCCATCGGCTCGATCCGCGAATCTGTCCAACCCCGTTCGCTCAACCGCTTTCAACAGCTCAACGCTGTGAAGCTCAGTGGCGTAGCCATCCGCCCGCTCGATGAAGCTCTCAAGTTCCTCGAAAAAGAAGCTGCAGCCATACTCCCCAAAGGATACATCGTGGATTACACAGGCGAATCCCGCCAGCTTCGCTCAGAAGGCAACAAGTTCCTGCCCGCCATGGGCCTTGCCCTCGTGCTGATTTTCTTGGTTCTGGCCGCCCAGTTCAACAGCTTCCGCGATCCCTTGGTCATCCTCTTGGGCTCGGTGCCTCTCGCCTTGTTCGGAGCACTCGTTTTCACCTTCCTGAAAATACCTGACCCCAACATGCCGTTCTGGACTGCCGGTTGGACCACCACACTGAACATTTACTCGCAAGTCGGGTTGGTCACCCTCGTCGGGCTCATCGCGAAAAACGGCATCCTGATCGTGGAATTTGCCAATGAATTGCAGCGCCAGGGCCGCACCAAGTTGGCCGCTGTGCTCGAGTCTTCCGAAACCCGTCTGCGCCCCATCCTCATGACCACCGCGGCTACTGTTGCTGGTCACTTCCCCCTGACTCTGGTCACTGGTCCCGGCGCCGAAGCCCGTAACTCCATCGGGCTCGTGCTGGTCGGTGGCATGGCGATTGGCACCTTCTTCACACTCTTCATCGTCCCGGCCCTCTACATGCTCATCGCCCGTGACCACCACGCCGAGTCCGCACACAATTACGAACAGGAAGAAGCCAAGTAACGGTTGCAGATTTCGAAGAAATCCTCCTCTGTCACCACCCGCCGGATTTCTTGGAGAAAGGCGTTCCCCTCGGATCTCCCTTCCGCAATGAAGTTCATGCACTTTTTCATCATCGCCACATGCGTGACACCCGCCATGCCGGGCACCCTCTTCTCTACATACAAGTCGCGGATATAATCGAGCACCTCCGCCGGTGTCTCAGCGCGCGGTTCTTCCCCACAAAATGCCGCACGCATCTGGGAGAACACCCACGGATTGCGCACCGCCTCGCGCCCCACCATCACCCCTGCCACGCCATAACGCGCCACTATATCCAACGCTCTCTCGGGAGTATTGATGCTCCCATTGGCGAACACCGGACAGGGCATCCGCGAGGTCGCTATCCCAAAACACTCATCATGCACCCCCTGCGCATACCCCTCGCGCACCGTGCGCCCATGCACCGCGAGAGCATCTATCTGGTGCTTGGCAAATATATCTAACAATCTGGGAAACTCGGACGGCGACTCATAACCCACCCGCGTTTTTACGGTCAGCACCGAGGTCACAGGTCGGAGCGCCGCGAGGATGTCATCAATTTTTTGGGGGTCACGCAACAAACCGCCACCCGCGCTTTTCCGGCAAACGATGGGGGCAGGGCAACCCAAGTTGAGATCCACACCCGCTATGGGCAACTCTTGCAACTCAAGCGCCGTCCGCACTAATGCGCCAATATCCTCCCCGATCATCTGGGCAATCACCGGTTTCCCCGAGGGATTTTCCACAATCGAACGCACAATGTGCTTATCGGGTCGCGACACCTTGTGAACCCGGAAATATTCGGTGTAATACAGATCGGGATCACCCCTGCGGGCGCACACCTTCCAGAATGCCAGATCGGAGACATCCTGCATCGGAGCTAGAATCAATGTGGGTCGTGGACAATTCAACTTCATACAGCACTGAACCAACGATCGGATTTTCCCGACACAAACAGTTTCCAAAAAATCGTCATTAGCGCCTTAGATTGCCCAAGGCTAACCCACTCAACAAGACGGGAATTATCATCCGAAATAGGACGCTGAATTATGAAATGAAAATCATCTGTAACTAAGACAGTGATGATTGGCGCAGTCAGAACATGGGTAACACATTTGGTTCAGAACATAGGTAACACTTGGTGTTGTGTTGGGTTACAGTTTCTTTGCTTGTGATTGTGAAGTCAATAGCGCGTCATTTTGGTCTTCTCCGCTAAGCTCCAAAGACCAAAAAGACGCGGATTTGGAACTGGAGGGGGCACGCTTGTTGGCATTATTGGCCGTAAAGGAGCTGCTCTGCGGGTCAAAGGCTTTGCATGAGGAGCTTGGATCAGCACCCATGCCCGCAAACGCGTGCTCAAAATCGCCCTCAACCAAAATTCCACCCATGGCTCGACGGTCTCTTCTGCCGCGCTGACTCTCTGGCACCTCCGTTTACACAGTTTTCAACTCCCTAATGCAAAATTTGGGATAAAGTCAGAT
>DYRQ01000010.1 GCA_020718645.1 Verrucomicrobium spinosum | reverse complement strand
AATACTACGCCCGCTAGGGCAGAAGAGATTACTTTAAGTAGAGAATTCATATTAACCCAGATTTTGCATTAGGAAGGGCTGAGTTCTTCAGTTTCTAATGCAAAGCATTAGAAATCAAAACCCTGATTCGTTTCTTAATCAATGTGTTATATTCACCAAATGGGTAATGATGTTTCGGGTGTTTTTAGCTCTGCATCAGTAGAAAACATGGTGTCTAATGCAAAATCTGGGATTAAGTCTTTTGTTGGTTGTGAATTAAATTATTATACCTAGATTCGCTTGGTCGACAACATTTTCTAACACACGCGTCATTTAATGTAAGTTTTTCTTGTGGTTTATTTTATACGACAGGATTTACTCGTGGTCAGTATTCTCTATCACCAACAATCCGCCTCACGATCCTATTGCCAGCCCAAAAATCAAGTCACACCGAGATTTTGGCACGCTCAGCTTGTCTTCTCACCCCACCTCATCGCCGAGATGCCGTTCTGGCACGAGATAGCCTCGCACATAGTCTGCCACTGAATTCTCCAGAGAGGTGATGTCGGCGGTGAAGCCCGCTTGGCGCAGTTTCGAGATGTCCGCGCAGGTGTGATACTGATATTTGCCCCGGAGGTGTTCGGGCATATCCACAAAATCAATCTGCGGTTCGCGTCCCAAAGCAGCGAAGATGGCGCGAGCCAAGTCGAGCCAGGTGCGAGCTACGCCAGAACCGAGATTGTAGAGGCCGCCGGCGGAGGGTGTGCTGGCAAGGTGAATGGTCATGTTCACCGCGTCTTTGACATAGAGAAAATCGCGCTGTTGTTCGCCATCCCGATAGTTCGCATGGTGCGATCGGAAAAGCTGCGCTCTGCCTGTCTGTCCGATTTGCCCGAATGCTTTGTGCACCACGCTGCGCATGTCGCCTTTATGATTTTCGTTGGGGCCAAAAACATTGAAATATTTGAGTCCCACCACTCGTCCAAGCACGCCGGTCATGTGCGCGTGCAAGTCGAAGAGATGCTTGGAATAGCCATACATGTTCAGGGGGCGCAGGCGGTGCAGATCTGCCATGCGATCGTCCATGCCAAAGGCGCCATCTCCGTAGGTGGCTGCTGAGGAGGCATAGACGAAACGACACTCGGTGGAGAGCGCCCATTCCGAGAGCACTTTGGTGAACTCGTAGTTGTTGCGCATCAGGTAATCGGCATTCTTTTCAGTCGTGGCCGAGCAGGCGCCGAGATGGAAGATCGCATCGAACTTGCCGAGTTTGGAAGGGGTGTCTCGGACGATTTTCTCCAGATCGCCACCGTCCAGATAATCCTGGAATTTCAGGGGCACAAGGTTCTTCCATTTCTCGTCGAGGCCGAGGTGATCGGCGACCACGATGTTATCGTAACCCCTGCGGTTGAGTTCCCAGACGAGGGCGCTACCGATGAATCCGGCACCGCCGGTGACCAAGATATGGCTGCGTGTGTTCTCGAGCATGTTAAGGGTTAACCACGAGCTGAGGCTTTTGGCAACACAGGTGTTGGCAATCTCATATTGGCTACACCATTTTTGCACAGGGCGACATTCTTACGGAGAACATCCGCACGCCGCCCGACCACTTCGATATTTTCCACCCAATCCCAGCCGAGTGCCTCGTAAAACCGTCTGTGGTCTGTGGTCCAGAGATGAACCACACCCAGACCAAGATTGCGGGCATGATTTTCGGCGGCTTTGAGAACATCTTTGCCGTAGCCACAGCCCCGGTATGAGGGCACGACATAGACTGAAGCGACGAACGGAGAGAACTCTGGGCGCGGAATAAAATCCTCGCGCAACAGTGAGACACAGGCGACCGGTTCATCTCCGACCCAGCCAACGATGCAGGAGTCGAGGTGATCACGATTCATCGCGCCGAGCACTTCAGCGCGGGCTTTGGTGATATCGTAGCCGTAGCATTCAGGCCATTCTTGGAAGTGCCAGCCGACGAGCGTTTCGAATATCTCAGGCGTGTCAGCGAACAGGCGAAAACTCGGGCGACAAACAGGAGCAGAGGAGAGAATACTCAGGCAAGAAAAAAGGTCAGTATGGCAGCCCAGCCACAGGTGGGTGCCCGCCCTCCATAAGTGGCGAGCGGACAGGACGCGGGCAGGTCAACCCGCGCCCGAGGGCATCATCAGGCGGCTTTGGGCTTGATGAGAGCGGCGATGCGAGATTTTTTGCGACTCGCTTTGTTGGCGTGAATGCTTTTTTTCTTCGCTGCTTTGTCGTAGGCGGACGCCACTTTGGGGAGCACCGCTTTGGCTTCGTCGAGTTTGCCGTCGCTAATGAGGGAGCGGAACTCTTTTTCCAGTTTGCGGGCTGTGTCTTTGAGGGTGCGATTGTGGTCGCGCTTGCGGAGCGCGGCGCGTGCCTGTTTGGCTGCTGATTTCGTGTTTGCCATAAAAAGAGTCGCACATACTAATGAAAACCGTAGGATATGCAAGCGTGAAATGGTGCAAATTTATTGTTGGTTTATTCCTGCTGTTGCCAGGGTGTGTGCTTGCCACCGCAGCTTCAGGCGCTGTTTTTCTCGATGCATGGGGGGCTGCCGTGCGGGGGAACTCTCCTTTGCTCGTATCCTTTACCGCTGGTCTAACCGTCTGGTTGGCATGCTTTTTCCTGCTGCCCAAGCCCTATACAGCCTATGTTTTCAGCCATGAACTCTCTCATGCGGTCTGGGCGTGGATCTGCGGTGGAAGAGTGACTTCCTTCAAAGTAACAGCCCAAGGCGGCCACATTAAGACGGATGTTCCAAATTTCGCCGTCACTCTGGCTCCCTATTTTTTTCCTCTCTATAGCTTGCTGGCGGTGTGGTTGTGGTGGCTGGCCAACTTCTGGGTGGATCTCGCTCCCTACCTGTGGGTTCTCTATGCGGTGGTAGGACTTACATGGGGATTTCACGCAACTTTTACTCTCGCCGCCTTAGGGACCGCTCAAAACGATATCACTAGCCAAGGCTGGCTTTTCAGTCTATCCTTCATCTACTTGATGAACTTGGTGCCCCTGAGCCTGTTCTTGATTGCACTGACTCCTGGACTGACCCTTGAAGCTTGGTGGCACCATGCTGCACATACAGCATACACCATCATGGACACCTTGACCGCATTCGTCCGGCTCTTTGCTTCGAGGTTATCTCTATGACTCTAGGCGACCTTATACCAAGCCACCGGATCAAGCTGGAACTGGCATCTCAGACCCGCTGGCAGGCCATCACCGAAATGCTCGACATACTCGCTCACACGGATGCTTTAGGTGAAACGCTGCTGCTGCGGGCTCACTCGGCACTCGAAGAGCGGGAACGCTCCATGAGCACTGGAATCGGAGATGGCATTGCCATACCCCATGCCACGGTCGAGGGGCTTCCCGATGTCTTGGCAGCTTTTGGGCGTTCCAAACAAGGTATAGACTTCGATGCCATCGATATGCGTCCCGTCAAGCTGGTCGTTCTCTTCCTCGTTCCACAAGGCCAGTTTTCCCAGAGGCTCGACACTCTGGCTGTCATCGCTAAATACTTGAATCGCCCCGCTCACCGCTCTGCCTTGCTTCATGCTACCTCGGTTGAAGAGGCTTATGCGGTTTTCGCCAAAGCTACTGACTCTCTGTAAAACTATCTCGGGCGTTCTTGTCGCCTGCGACTCGTTACCCCACAGATAACACTTTTTCGTCACACTCTTTTAACATTACCCTATTTGCCAAACTGCGTTGGTTCGCCTTTCATGCGTCTCGATATGTCGAATCAACCGATGAAAATTCTCTTCCTCTGCACAGGCAACTCTGCAAGGAGCATCTTGGCCGAATACTTGATCCGCAGGGTTGCCCCTGGCCGTTTCCAGTCTTTTAGTGCAGGATCCAAACCCCTCGGCACCGTGAACCCCTTTGCTAAAAAGGTGCTGCAAGACCTCTACAAAATTGATGCCTCGGACGCCCGCAGCAAGTCTATGGACGAGTTAAAAACCACGGAATTTGATTTTGTCGTCACTGTCTGCGACAACGCCAAAGAATCTTGCCCAGCTTGGCCCGGCCAGCCTCTGATGGCTCATTGGAGCTCGGATGACCCGGCTGGCGTCGAGGGCACCGACGAAGAAAAAACGCGTGCTTTCAGAAATGTCGCCTCCCAGATCAACCGCCGTATCGAGCTGTTCACCAGCCTCCCCTTGGAAAAGATGGAGCGCATGAAACTCCAAGCGGCCATGTCCGATATCGGCAAAAAATAATTCCCGCCCACGGGTCTTATCTGGTAGCTTTCCAAGCTCTGCCCAGCGATGGGTAGGGCTTTTTTATTGTATAAGTGTCCTATTGATTGCCAAAACATGCACCTGTTTATCCAGTTGAATGGTAGGTTCACCGCAAAGGTGGACCGCCTTGCCCGTATCCTCCAGGAACGCCACGGCTTCACCAAGTTCAGTGGCCTCTCCACCTCCGAAGGCCATGCGCGCTGGTTGCAAAAAGAAAAAAATACCCCCATCCGTTACGCCCACATCCAAGCTCTGCCGGAGCTCTGGCGCAAGGCTATCGCCCGCGGCAAACCGGACGCAGCCCGACTAACAGCAATCGAGAGCGATCACGGTAACCTCTGGCGCTTCATCATTGCTGACCGCAATTTAGGACACTGTTTTCTCACTGGCACCATTCTCCCAAAAACAGCCCTACGCCGCACCGTGGGCGATCTCGATATCACCTTGTCGTGCCTGCAAGAACTCTTCGATTATTTCGAAGCTCGTTTTTCTGAAGACCGTCCCGATGCCGTCTTTTTTCAAGTAGTCGCCTCGGCTCCCGCTCTCGTTGCTGCCTCGGTCTGCGCTAAGTTTCAAATCCCATTTTTTACGCTCGGAAAAACTAAATTCGACGACCGCCACCACCTAGCCACCAACGCGCTCATGCAGCCAGATCCGGTGATCGAGCGCTATGCCGATCCGAACCTTGTCATCTCTGATGCCGCCCGCGAGCGCTACGAAAAAACTGTCGCCTCGGGCATCAAACAAACAGACCATTTCGAGGCCGATCTACGCAATCATGCCAAACGCCACGGCACCCCTTGGCTCCCCTTACTCTGGGAGCGACTGATGGCCCTACCTGCCGCGCTCAAACCCTATGATAAACCTTATCCGCCCGACCCCAGAGCCGCTACCGCTTTCCAGATGTGGGAGTGGGAAACCAAGGTTAAAATCAATTTCAAACGCCTTTTGTCCGCCGGCATTTTTGAAACGAAGATGCCCGTGGGAGACTATGTTTATCTCCCCTTGAATGTAACTCCCGAAGCCTCCACCTGTGTCGTGGCTCCGCAATATGCTGATCAACTCGTCGTCGTGGGTGCCCTAGCTCGAAGCCTCCCGGCAGGCTGGCGTCTGGTCGTCAAAGACCACCTGCCCATGTGCGGCAGACGCACGCAACAGTTCTACGAATACATCTGCCAGTTCCAAAACACCACGCTGATGGTTCCGACAGCTCACTCTCCCACGCTGGCCAAAAACTCTCGCGTCACAGCCGTGATCGCCGGCACCAGCGGTTGGGAGGCGATGCTCCAAGGTCGTCCCGTGCTCAACTTCGGCAGCGCATGGTATCTCGCCACTGGCATGGCTCACCTGAACACCAACCTGAACCATATTGACTCCGACTTGCGCGAGGCCGTTCGCATCAGCGAAAGCTTTTCTCCCGAGGAACGAGCCCGCCGCTGCACCCGCATGATTCAAGCTCTCATGGAAGGCTCTTTCCCCTTCCCCTACGATGTCATGTGGAGCCGTCTCTCCCCAGACAAACTCGAGACCAGCCTTCCTCTGTTCGAGGTGCTGGCCAACCGTATCGCCACCCGCCTCGACCGCATGCGTCACTACGGATGGCAAGACCCGTTCGACTGCTCGCCGTGGATCTCCGACCGCACCCCTCTTTCTCCCTCATGAAACCTGACCTCTCTTCCCTCAACACCTTGGCTATCATCCCCGCCCGCGGTGGCTCCAAAGGTATCCCCAGAAAAAACCTGCAAACCGTGGGAGGCATGACCTTGGTCGGCCGTTCGATCCACGAAGCTCTGCGCAGCCGTTCCATCCGCGCTGCTGCCGTCTCAACGGACGACGACGAGATCGCCGCCGAAGCCTCCCGGCACGGTGCCAGCATTATCCGCCGTCCCACTGAAATCAGTGGCGACCGTGCCAGTTCGGAAAGCGCTCTGCTCCACGCCCTCGACTCGATCGAAGCCTCGGGCAACAAGCTTCCAGACATCCTAGTTTTTCTCCAATGCACCTCGCCGCTGACTCTTGCTGAGGACATTGACAACGCCGTGGAAAAATTGATCTCCGAGGAGGCTGATGCCTGTCTGACCGCCTGTCGTTTCCACTATTTTGTCTGGAAAAATGCGGGCGACGGTGCGGCCTATGGCATCAACCACGACAAGTCTGTCCGCCTCCCCCGACAGCAACGCGAACCAGAATTTCTTGAAAACGGCGCGATTTATGTCATGCGTGTCTCTGGTTTCAGGGCGGCTCAACACCGTTTTTTCGGAAAAACCGTCTTAAGCGAAATGCCGGCATCCCGCTGTTTCGAGATAGACGAACCAGCAGATCTGGCTATGGCTGAAGCTTTGCTCCGCGCCGACAGTCGCGCCGCGTGAAAACAGGAAGATAAGAAAGAGAACAAAACTGGAAAACAACTATGCAGGACATCATCAAGATCGGTCAGCGCGAGGTCGGCAAAGGCAGACCCTGCTACATCATCGGCGAAATTGGCATCAACCATAACGGTGATCTCGATATCGCTAAGAAACTCATTGATACCGCGGCCATCGCTGGCTGCGATGCCGTCAAATTCCAAAAACGCACCCCCGAACTCTGCGTGCCAGCCGCTCAGCGCGACATGATGCGTGACACGCCTTGGGGTCGCATGACTTACCTCGACTACCGCTACCGCGTCGAGTTCGGCGATAAGGAATACTCGGAAATTGATACTTACTGCAAATCCAAGGGCGTCGCGTGGTTCGCCTCCTGCTGGGATATTCCCTCGGTAGATTTCGTCGCGAAATTCCAAGTGCCCTGCCACAAGCTCGCCTCGGCCACCATCACCAATATCCCCATGCTCAAACATATCGCCGCTCAGGGGGTGCCTGTCATCCTTTCCACCGGCATGTCGAGTATGGAGGAGATCAAGGCTGCCGTGGCCTGTTTCGACAAGAACCAGCTCATCATCACCCACAGCACTTCGACCTACCCGTGCAAACCCTCCGAGTTAAACCTGCGCATGATCCACACGCTCGAGCGCGAGTTCGATTGTCTCGTCGGTTACTCGGGTCACGAAACAGGACTTCAGACCACCTGCGCCGCCGTGGTGCTCGGTGCCTGCTGCGTCGAACGCCACATCACTCTCGACCGCGCCATGTGGGGCAGCGACCATGCCGCTTCGCTCGAGCCTATGGGTCTCATGCGCCTCGTGCGTGACATCCGCGTCAATGAGGAAGCCATGGGCGATGGTGTGAAAAAAGTTTACGACAGCGAGAAGCCCATCCTCCAGCGCCTCCGCAATGTCTGACGCCCCACGCCGTGAAGTCTTGGCGGTCATCCCCGCCCGCGGTGGCTCGAAAAAAGTTCCTCGCAAGAACATTCGCGCCCTCGCGGGCAAGCCGATGATCGCCTATTCGATCGAGGCGGCTCAGGCTTCCCGCCACATCACCCGTATAGTCGTCAGCACCGACGACGCGGAGATCGCCGAGGTCTCGCGCCAACACGGTGCGGAAATTCCTTGCCTGCGTCCCGCCGAGCTGGCTGGGGATCGGGTCACTGATCTGCCTGTTTTCCAGCACATGCTCCGCCACCTCGCCGAGACGGAAGGTTACCGCCCCGACATCGTGGTGCAGCTCCGCCCCACGGCTCCGCTCCGCACCGCGGCCCACATTGATGCTGCTGTGGATTTGTTTGTGCTGCACCAACCCGACTGTGTGCGCACCGTCACCCACGCCACGCAGCATCCCCACAAAATGTGGAAATTCGACGGGCAACACCTCTTGCCGTTCATGCCGCACCTGACCTTGGCGGACGAACAGTTTAACCAACCCCGCCAAGCCCTCCCCCCCGCCTTCATCCAAAATGGTTCCATTGATGTGATCGCCCCATCCGCGATTTTGGAGAAAAATTCTATGAGCGGCACCTGCATCGTCGGGATGCTGATGAACGAGATGGATTCGGTGAATGTGGATCAAGAGGAGGATTTCCTCTTGGCCGAACTACTCCTGAGCCAACGCAAATAATCACTTTATTACCCCCTGTTTTCTCTCTTAATTTACTGGAAAAATCACCCCTAAGAAAACCTTCGAAAAATAACCCGTTTATGTCACGCAAAGTTAAAGTTATCGGAGCCGGTTCCATCGGCAATCACCTGAGCAACGCCGCCCGCCGCATGGGCTGGAGTGTCGTGTTGAGCGATGCGGATGCCGCTGCGCTGGAGCGCACGCGCACCCAGATTTACCCCTCGCGCTATGGTGCTTGGGACGAGTCCATCACCCTGTGCCAAGCCAAGGATGCGCCCGTAGGTGGGTTCGACATGATCTGCATTGGCACCCCGCCGGATGTGCATATCCCGCTGGCCTTGGCAGCCGTGCGTGAGAAGCCCGCTCTGGTGCTGGTGGAGAAACCCCTCTGCCCGCCCGATTGCGCCGGGATGCAAGAACTGGCCGAGGAAGCCGCACGCCTCGGGGTAAAAGTTTGCGTGGGTTACGACCATGTGGTGGCCAAGAGCGTGGCGCATATCGAAAGCCTCATCACCAGCCAGGCTGTGGGCGAAGTCGTAACGCTGGATGTCGAATTTCGCGAGCATTGGGGTGGCATATTCAAAGCCCACCCGTGGCTCAGCGGCCCATGGGAAACCTACCTCGGCTACTGGAAACGCGGCGGCGGTTCTGGCGGCGAACACTCGCATGCGGCGAATCTCTGGCAGCACTTCGCGCGCGTGGCTGGCAAAGCCCCCGTGTCCACTGTCTCGGCGCTGGTGGAATTCAAGAAAGAGCGGGAAGCGGAATACGATGAAATCTTCTCGCTGCATGTGCGGTGCACCGATGGTTTTTACGGGAGGATCATCCAGGATGTGGTCACGCAGCCGACGCGCAAATGGGCGCGCATCCAAGGCACCCGCGGTGCCATCGAGTGGCATGCCAACCAAGGCGCCAAGGGCGATGTGGTGCTGGTGCTGGGCACCGATGGGACAGTGCAGGAAAGCAGTTTTCCGAAGACACGCCCAGACGATTTCATCCGCGAGATGGAACACTTGGACGCCGTGATCAGCGGCACCGTGAGCGACTCGCAGATCGGCTTGGACAAAGGCATGGCCACCATGCGTCTGGTGGCGGCAGGCTACGAATCCGGGCGCAGCGGCGACTGCGTGAAACTGGTCTAAACCCGAGAGAAAAAGGACAACGAATTATGAGCGACCCTGCAGTTCCAATGCCCGAGTTTCCGTTCCGGGCTCCGAGAGAAAACGAATTCGATTTCCGCGACCTGTTCGTGCTGGATCTGGCCAACAACCACCAGGGCAGCCTAGATCACGGTCTGCGGGTGATCCGCGAGACAGCCGTGGCTGTCCGAGAGCGCGGGGTAAAAGCTGCGATCAAATTCCAGTTCCGCGACTTGGACACCTTCGTGCATCCCGCCCACCAGCAGGGCAGCGACAACAAGCATATCCCGCGGTTCCTCGGCACACGCTTGGGTCGTGATCAGTTTGCCCGGTTGCTGGACGAAGTGCGCGCACAGAGCCTGCTCTCGGCCTGCACGCCCTTTGATGAAACCTCGGCTCAGCTCATCGCTGACATGGGTTTCGACATTCTCAAAATCGCGAGCTGCTCCATGTCCGACTGGCCGCTCCTCGCTGCTGTGGTGAAGACCGGATTGCCCGTGATATTTTCTACTGGCGGAGCCACGCTCGAGGAAATTGACAATGTGGTCTCCTACTTCGAACACCGCCGGGTGAACTACGCCATCATGCACTGCGTCTCCATCTACCCGACGCCCGATGCCGAGATGCAGCTCAATCAGATCGATATACTTCGCCGCCGTTACCCCGGCGTGACCGTGGGCTTCTCCACACACGAACCCCCTCAGGAAACTGTGCCCGTGCAGATCGCCGTGGCCAAGGGTGCCGCCATGTTCGAGCGGCATATCGGCGTTGCCACCGCCGAGATCAAGCTCAACGCCTACTCGTCCACCCCCGAACAAACCGGCGCTTGGATAGACGCGTGGAAACGGGCTCGCACCCTCTGCGGCGATACGGGAAGACCCGCACCCCACCCGGCCGAGACCGAATCGCTCAACTCGCTCAAACGCGGTGTCTATGCCGCCCGCGACTTGGCGGCTGGTGAGACCGTTGGCTCCGAGGATATTTTCTTCGCCATGCCTTTGATGCCCAGCCAACTCTCCTCGGGCGAAATCCGGGGCAAGTTCACGGTGACCACCGATGTCCCCCAGCACAGCCCCGTGCTCGTGCAAGGCTCGCAAATGCCTCAGCCCTCCGTGCAGAAAATATTTTACAAGAGCATCCACGACGCACGCGCCTTGCTCAACGAAGCCCGCATCGCCGTGGGCAGCAGTTTCCGCGTCGAGTTCTCGCATCACTACGGACCCGACCGCTTCCGCGAAGTCGGTGCGATTATCATTGATTGTGTCAACCGCAGCTACTGCAAGAAGCTGGTCATCCAGTTCCACGGACAGCGTCACCCCGCCCACTACCACAAGGCCAAAGAGGAGACTTTCCAAGTGCTCCACGGCATCTTGGACATGGAGGTGGACGGCCACCCCTACCGCCTCTATCCGGGGCAATCCATCCTCATCCAGCAGGGCGTCTGGCACCGTTTCACCACGCCCACCGGCGTGATTTTCGAGGAGGTGTCCACCACGCATATCAAAGGCGATTCCTACTACGAAGATAAAGCCATCAACGATACCCCACTGGAAAAACGCAAAACCCAAGTCGAACACTGGGGCCGTTTCCAGATCGGCAACGAGCACGAATAATCATGAAAGACCAAGAGAAACTCACGCTGGCCGTGGACATTGACGGCGTGCTGGCACAGCCCCGCGAAGATCTGGACTACTCGCTCTGCGAGCCTGTGCCCGGTGCCAAGGCTGCTTTGACAGAATTAAAAAATCGCGGCTTTTTCATAGCGCTCCACACAGGCCGCCATTTCAACCGCCTCACAGAGACTACCGAGTGGCTCGCCAAACACGGCATCCCTTACGACCATATCGTCATGGGCAAACCAACCGCCCGTTATTACATTGACGACCGCGCTATCCACTTCGACGGCAACTGGCCGGCTCTCGTCGAAAAACTCCACCCATGAAACCCACCCTCGCCAGTTTCGTCGGCACCTTTCTCAAGCCAGAGATGTGGCATGTCTATAATCAGGTCTCGGGGCTCCAGCGTTTCAAGAGCCTCGTGCTCACCCGCGAACGACGCAACGAAGCTATCTTCCCGCACGGCGGCGTCCACATTATGGAGAGCGACGCTCTCTCGTGGTGGCAGCGCGGTTACATGAAATATGTCCAGCGCGAGCCACAGGTTGTTTATCGCGGCGTGATCCCTTCCTTGGTTCGCCAGTTGGATGGTTTGGGCACCGACTTGCTGCACATCTATTTTGGGCACGAGGCGACGCGGTTGGCTCCGCTGTTTGATCGCTGGAAAAAACCTGCTGTCGTCTCCTTCCACGGTGCTGATCTCGGCACCTATGTCACCCGCTCCGAGGACATGAAATGGTTGCCCTCCGTGTTCGGCCACTGCCGCCTTATCATGGCTCGCTGCGAAAGTTTTGTCCCCTTCCTCGTTGAACTCGGCTGCCCCAAAGAAAAAATCCGTATCAACAGGACTCACATCCGCACGGATTTCTTTGACCGCACCGATCGCACTGCCCCCGCTGATGGCGCGTGGAACCTCATGCAAGCCTGCCGCCTCATTCCGAAAAAAGGGTTGATGAGCGCTGTTCGCGCTTTTGCTGTATTCCAAAAAAGTTTTCCGCGTTCGACCTTCACCATCGCTGGCGATGGCCCGCAACTCGGGGAACTGCAAAAAGAGGTGTGGCGGCTCGGATTGACCCGCAGCGTCTTTTTCGTTGGCTTCGTGGATCGCCCAACCCTGCGCACGCTTTACCGCCAATCGCATTTCTTCTTACACCCCAGCGAGACGGATAACAGCAATGACATCGAGGGCATCCCCAATGCGCTGCTCGAAGCCATGGGCACAGGATTGGTCTGCGTCTCCACACCCCACGCAGGCATCCCCGAAGCCATCACGCACGGCGTAGATGGATTGCTGGTTCCTGAGAAAAATCCTGACGCCATCGCGGCGGAGTTAGTCACTCTCTGCTCCGATCCCGTGCGCTACCAGTCGGTCTCTGCCGCAGCGACGCATCGTATCGCCACGGAGTTTTCGCCCGAGAAACAAATTTCGATCCTCGAAGATATTTACGAGGAAGCCCTGCGCTCTTAATCTCCATCCTCTCGCACGCGCTATGAACCTCCAGCACTACCGCGATCTGATGGCCAGAAAGCCCGTGCCCGAGTGGCAGGTGCGCGTGCAGGAAGCCCAGTTCAAGCTCGCCCATTTTTTCGGCAAGCCCCGCAGCAGCCGCAAACTCGGCGGAAACCCCCGTCGCGTTTCTGGGCGCGACTACGATGTGCTCATGGTCTCCAACGCGATGTATCCATCGCGCGGCGGTGGCACACGCAGTTTCATGCACTTGGCATCTCAGTTGGCAGCCCGCGGTTTGCGCGTCGCAGCCATCTGCATGGGCCCCCGCGTGCGACAGTTCCGCTACCGGGGTATTGATTACATCTGGGCAGTTCACGAGGACGATCTCGTGCCCGCCATGCGTTCGATCACTTACCGCCGCCTGCTCTGCCAGCAGGACTGGGCTTTGGCCTCCGCTCTGGAAGCGCGCACGAAAAACATCCCGTGCTGGTATTTCATCCGCAGCGTGGAAGATCTCGCCCCCTCGAGACCCGGCGTTTTCTCTGCCGAAGCCATCGCCGCAGATGCCGTGCAATTTGCACCCCAGACCGGCATCGCCGACATCTTGGACGCCGCGGGTCAAGTCGTCGCCAACTCACGATTCATGGGCGACATCCTGAAAGCTGCCTTTGGACGCGAAAGCACCGTGATTTACCCAGGCATAGACGAACCGCGCCCATGGGAAAAAATCCACTCACCCTTCTCGCACAGCATCGTCGGCATGGCAGGCTCCACGAAAAAAGGTATCCAGATTTTACTCTCCCTCGCCAAGGCATTTCCCTCGGAGTTTTTTGTAGTATGCGGCGTCAAGAACATGCCGCCTAACATACGCGAACGCGATTTGCCGGATAACTTTTATTGGCTCGGACGCATGTCCGCACCGTGGGCCTACTCTCTGGCCAAGCTCGTGCTCGTGCCCTCGCAGTGGGCAGAACCAGCCGGGCGCGTGGCACCCGAAGCCTTTCTCCGTGGCCTGCCCGTGCTCGCCAGTCGAGTCGGCGGCATCCCGGAAATCGTGGATCACCCCGACTTTCTCGTGGATCGGTTCACCGAAGTCTCGGCCTGGCAAGAGCAGATGGAAAAAATGCTCGCACGGGGCTGCTCCCGCGCCCGGAGTGACGCCCTCAAACTCGCCCGCCGCTACCGCCAAATGCAGCAAGTCCCCGACGCTTGGTTCAAACAACTAGCCTGACCCCTATTACCCACCCACACGCATCAGTAGTATTTCCTATAATAGGGGTCAGTCTGCGAGTATGTCTTTATGATCCGTGTTAGCAACTCGAGTTCTCTCCTACTTCTTCCCTCTGACTTCGCCCTTCATCCTCCCCCTCCGCGTCTCTACTACTCCGCGTGAAATAACTCTCCTCTACCTCTCCCTCGGTGTCATTACTTTTGCGGCAGCAGGCGACAAAAAACGCCCTTCTTGCATTACCACGCTGTTTTACTACACTGAGATATGATCGCTGAATCCGATATTGAGACAATGACCCCAGTGGAACGGCTGCAGGCCATGGAAATGCTCTGGCGATCATTCTCTAGCTCAGGCCAAGAGATCCCCTCACCTGAATGGCATGGCGACATCCTTTCTTCGCGCCTAGCGAAAGTCGAGGCCGGGCAAGGTAGTTTTCTCACTATACCGCAAATGAAAGCTCGCCTTGCCTCAGGACAAACATGAGACAGGTGATCGTCCTTGAGGAGGCAGTTGAGGACATCGAGCGCGGCAGAGCTTTTTATGACCGACAAGAGAGTGGGGTAGGCAGCTATTTTGCTGACTCGATCATCGCAGAGATCGAAGGGTTGGGGTTGTTGCACGGCATTCACTCAAAACATTTTGGATTCCATCGAAGGCTCTCAGACAGATTCCCATTTGGTATTTACTACCGCGAGACATCCGAAGCTACTGAGGTGTTCGCTATTCTTGATCTTCGCAGAGATCCGATTTCAATTTTCAGGGAATTGAATAAACGAAGTACCTAACAGGCGCATCGCCCAAATCCCAACCCGCGTCACGCCGCCAGCTAAGTGCTTGGCTCGCGGCAACTGCCGCAGACCAAAATATCACCCGCAAATTTCGCAACGACGCAGCGGGAGGTTCCCCCTAAAGGAGCGCGGGCTTCCAGCCCGTGTTCTGCTGGTGGCGGGCAAGATGCCCGCCCTCCGTTCTTGCTTACCCTGCCCAATAAATCTGCCGTTCGTGTGTTTCGTGTGTTTCGTGGTTCGCTGCAGGAGGAGTCCGTCCACCGACGGGTCAAATTCTGCGAAAACACGGGCTGGAAGCCCACGCTCCGTTCCTGAAGAATCCTGCCCATCCTGTCCAAAATATTTGCCTGTCCCCCTTTCGTGTGGTCCGTGTGTTCCGTGGTCGCAAAATAGTTTTAAGGCCAAATGCTGCGCAATAAAAACTCAGCTTTTTCCCTTTGAAACCCCAAAAACTTTTGGCTAGCATTCTGCTTCATGAAAGGGAGTCCGCAGTTTGATATTCGTTTTATTCTTGAGCGCAGCAACACCACAACCCGCGACATCAAATCCCAGAAATGAATACTTCCCCAAGAACTCAAAAGCGCTTCACCACCTCCGCTCACCGTTCTTGGAAACAACACCACCCGATAATTTTTTCCCACCCCATAGCCGAACTTAGTTTTGCAGAATAATACTGTTCGCTTAAGAAATTAATCGCCATGCCGAGCGCGTATATCGAAACCACGATTCCAAGCTACTACTTGGCACGGCCTTCAATGAATGTGATCTAGGCATCGAGACAAGCGAGCACTCGTGCATGGTGGGACGGTGGCCAATCGGCCTTCGACCTCTACACATCTCAAGAGGTGCTGCAAGAGGCAAAGCTTGGAGATGTGGATATGGCACGCCAGAGGTTGGATTTTCTATCACCCATTCCCAAGCTTGAGTTGACCGAGGATGTCGGTGCGTTGGCTCGCGTTTTGATTGATGGCGGCTTGGTGCCGGAGAAGGCTGCTTCGGACGCCGTCCATATTGCTGTAGCGTCCGTGCACGAGATGAACTATATTGTGACTTGGAATTTCAAGCACATTGCCAACCCTTACACGCGGGACCGAATGCGTCAGGTGGTTGCCGATGCGGGATTCCGATTGCCGGTTATGTGCAGCCCAGAAGAACTGATCCAATACGATGAAAACACTTGATATCCCAACAGTTGTAGCTGATCCCGTCATTTCCGAAGTGCGTCGGGCAAAGACGGCAGTGGCGCAGAAATATGGTTTTGATGTCGTCGCCATGGTGCGGGCGTTACGCAAGATTGATGAGGAAGAAGAAGCAAGCAAGGCGGTGGACTCAACAGCTACCCGCGTCACGCCCCCAGCTTAGTGCTTGGCTCGCGGGAACTGCCGCAGACCAAAATATCTCCCGCAAATTTCGCAACGACGCAGCGGGAGGTTCCCCCTAAAGGAGCGCGGGCTTCCAGCCCGTGTTCTGCTGGTGGCGGGCAAGATGCCCGCCCTCCGTTCTCCTAAACACCTGTTCCCTATCCGTGCCATCCGAGTGATCCGTGGTTGCAGATTATCCAGAATATGAATAATAGTTCCGCATGCAGAAGAGTTTAACCACGGCTGAGGCAGCACGATTTCTCAAGGTAAGCCCAGAACGGGTGCGGGAGTTGATCCGACAAAAAAGATTATCAGCAGAAAAATGCGGGCGGGATTGGGTCATCCAGAAATCTGCTCTGAACCTCTTTGCGGAGCACGGAAGAAAACAGGTGGGAAGACCCTCGCTCCTGAATACACTTGGAGACACAGCTAGGCGTGAGAACGCGATACGACCGCAGGGCATCCGGGCCGTTCACACGGTCGGTGATGGCATGATCTATCGTGGTGATGCACTGGATATCCTGCCGCATCTTCCTTCGAGCCACTATCAGGCGATCCTAGCTGACCCACCCTACTTCCAAGTGCTCCGCAATGAACGCTGGGACAATGCGTGGCAATCACCGGAGGAGTATCTGGAGTGGACTGTGACCTGGGTGCGCCAAGCCAAGAGGGTGCTCAAGAATGACGGGCTTCTTTTAATCTTTGGTCAGCTCGGCAAACGGGAGCATATCTGGCTGCATACCTGTTCGCTGTTGGCGCAGGAGATGCAATTCCACGACATGATTATTTGGGACAGGGCGGTCGGCTACAATGAGCGCCGCGACTCATTCACGCCTCAATATGAAATGATCTTGGTGTTGCGTCAGTCGTCCGACGCCAAGCCCTACTTCAACAAAGAGGCTGTTCGGCTCCCCTACTCCGTGGAGCGAATTCAAATTTACCAGCAGGACAAACGCTACAAGGACACCCGAGCACGAGCACGACACCTGAGCATGGGCAAGTATGCGACCAACATCCTCCGCGTGCCTTCTCTCAAAGGCGTCTCGAAGGAGAAAGCGGGGCACCCGTCACAAAAACCTGTCCAACTCATACAGCACTTGATCAGCGCCAGCACCCGAGTTGGGGATGCCGTGCTCGACCCGTTTCTCGGGAGTGGCACGACAGCAGTGGTGGCGCAATCTCTAGGGAGGAGGTGGACCGGCATAGAGTTGCAGGCACAATATGTCCGCACAGCCAGAAAACGCCTCGCTGAATCAAGCTAGGATATACCAAGCCAGCAGTGGCACGAGCACCCTCAGAAGCTCTATCTCAACCATGCGCCAGTCAAGCGTCGGGCAAGTGTATGGCGCCGTCTTTGATAAGAATCATGCGTTGGCGGTAGAGGGTGCCTATGGCTTGTTTGAAGGCTTTTTTACTAACCCCAAAGAGTGCCCGGATATCTTCCGGAGGACTGTTATCATCGCATTGAATATGCCCCCCCGCCTCACGCAACTCTTTCATGATCTGTTCTGCTAAGTCCGGGATGCGCTGGAATCCTGAGCGGTCGAGAGAAAGATCCAGTTTGCCATCGGGTCGCACCGCCTTGACAAAGCCATCGAGCTTTTGGCCGATGATGAGCGGGCTGGAGAGTTCTGAATGGTAAAGGAGACCTTGGTAGGAATGGTCAACGATGGCCCGGTAGCCCAAGTCTGTTTCACCGTAGATCAAGAGTTTCACGGGTTGATTTTTCTCGTGCTTGGGAGGCGTGCTGCTGAGCCATTTGTTGAGGCGCATCGAGGCAACGATGCGGTCAGACTTTTTGTCGAGCAGCACGAATACGACAATGCGTTGGCGCGCATGGATTGGGCGAGTCTGCTCGCGCCTTGGCAGAAGCAGATCTTTTGGCAGACCCCAATCGAGAAAGGCACCGATATTGGAGTCGGTGCCGATAACTTCGAGACAGGCGTATTGTCCTGCGATAGCAAAGGGTTTTTCCGTCGTGGCTACTAGACGATCTTCCGAATCGCGGTAGAGGAAGACATCGAGCTGATCTCCCGGCACTGTGCCTGTGGGGATGTATCGCCCTGGCAATAAGATGTCGCCGAGAGGCCCTCCGTCCAGATAGAGACCGGGTGAAGCCTCGCGCAGAACGGTGAGCCGATTGTATTGTCCGAGTTGTGCCATGTCAGGAAACAGGGTGGCACGGATTGGCGAGTTTGGACAGCCTCAATCTCTCTGTTTGAGACAGGCAACACGCAGCGGGTTCCCTATCTGCTACAGCCTAGTTTGACCGCGCCACGTCTGTCCCTGTCGCAGCCAAGACAGAAGCCACGCGGTGCGCCCAAGTGTGATCAGCCAAAAAGCGTTCGCGCGCTGCTTGTGCCACCTGGCGGACTTGCTCCGGAGCAGCCAACAGTCTGGACAACCTGTCGGGCACTTCACTGTCAGTGCTGTAATAGAACATTTCTTGCCCCTCCTGAAACGCCTCTTTCAATTCCGGTTTTTCGTCGCTCAACAAAGGTTTGCCACAGGCGCTGGTCTGGAAGACTCGGAACGGTATGCCACCGCGCACGGATTGGGGATCAGTCGCTTGAAGATGCAAAAGCCCATTGCGGTATAGCAGTCTGAGTTCGCTAGGAGAGAGCGTGCTCGTATCTTGAAACTCCACACGGTGCCGAGTCTCGCCCACGATAGCCCGTAGTTCAGTTTCTTGCGCCTGAGATCCCTCAATGTTAGCCGAAAGCACGCGGATATCGGAGACGGCCAGCGCTGCGAGGAGTGCCCGCTTGCGGGTTTCATTTTTTGCCGCCATCCATGCCAGAGCTAGCAGCGAGGTGTCCTGCTCTGGGAACTCCGCCCTCGCTGATTTCACAGCTTCGGAGAGAGCTTGAGGCAGTCCCAATACAACCTGCTCGAGCAGAGTGTAGGGTTCAGTAGCGTAAGGTGCGTTTTCCAGGGCGCGGAGATATGCGTGAGCTGCCTTGCGGACTGCGAAGGACAGGCTATCGGCCTTAGCACGCATCAAGCTGGGACGAGTCAGCGTGCCGACGAAGTAAACCCCTTCGGCGTCTCCATCCTCAGAGGGGTAAAACTCCTTGGGATCCGCCGCCAAATGTATGGGGTAACTGGGCACCGCATGGCGGGTCCTCAACCAATCACGCCAGTGTCCGTCCCAGACAAAATGGTGCATTCCCGGCCTTCGCAAGGCGTCGAGATAGCGTGGGGTATTTTTAAAAAATGCCAAGGGTCGCACGGGGTCATCAAACCAGAGCGCAGCGACGGGAAGGGAGGCTATCTCTTCGTGCAGGAAAAAATCTGGCCAGTTGATGCCTAGACCGCCACGGGTCACGATGAGGTCGGGCTTCGCACGAAGCACTTCGGCAATCGGCGGAGATGCGGAAGCCTGGGTCGAAAACTTGTCGGGGGCAGCTCGCAGTGGAAGTTCTACAACGGCATGCCCCTCTGATCTGGCAGCACGAATAAACTGCTCGCATGCCAAGTCTCGCATGCCCTCGATCGGGATCAGATATAGGATTCGTGCCATGAAAAGCTCCTTGGAACAGCGCTGCTACAGCACCGACAGCTCTACTGAAAATAGGGGTGCCGTCATTTTCCTGTTGCAATTATCGGAGGAATTTCCAAGATAACCGTCCCATTTGCGTGGGTGGTGAAATGGCAGACACGTACGCTTGAGGTGCGTATGGCGCAAGCCGTGGGGGTTCAAGTCCCCCCCCGCGCACTTTCTCGGTATCGCGCTTTTCCTTATTTTAAAGTTTCTTCCCAGCGATGTCATAAGTTTTGCAACGGTTCAACCAACCAGCAAGCCAACGCTCTTCCCTCCGCTCTTTCGGCGCAAGCTGCACCCTGCGAGAGAGGACGCGGGCGGCACTTTCTGAAAACGCCTGGCGGGGATCGCTCACTGCCGCATCCATGCCCGACAACACTTGCAGCAAGCCCCACCCCTCCCCTTGATAGCGTTCGGCAGGGTTCACCCCCTCGCCCTTGAAGTTCACATAATCTATCAGCAAGTAACTCCCCTTCGGGGCGGCGGCCACAGCGCGATAATTATTCTGCACGCGGAAGGTTTTTTCTGGGGGCAAACCCGAGGTCATCTTCTCGAGAGACGCCTCCATGCGCTGCGCCAAAAACTCCGCTTGTAGCGAGACGGTTGCCGCTAGATAACCGCGTAGGGCAGTCATCCGTTCCGAGTTGGCAGCACCGAGGAATCCCTCCCGCGACGACCACGGACATGCCATGTCCGAGGTGAATCCCGCCGGGGGACGGGCACCCCGTGAGGTCAGAAAGGCGAGGAGTCTTGGGAAACTTTCCTCGAAAGATTTCGGAGCCCCTGCCGGATACCAGATAAAATGACCGATGCCGAGCGAGGCAAAATGTTCGCCGACATTCCATGAAGTCAATCCCTCCACCGTGCCACCGCACTCGTTCTGCCAGACACGGCGGGCGACCCACTCCAGATCTCCGGCACTCTCACCACCTGCGAGAGGCGGGATGCCGGCGCACCACAGACAGAGGAGCAGCGCGGACAGCAGGCGTATCACAGACATTGGGCTTTCCATCGGAGCCAGTGGTCAGCCAGCACGAGCCACGACATGGCCTCGACGAGGGGGACGGCTCTGGGCAGCACGCAAGGGTCGTGGCGACCACGCGCTTTGAGCTTCGCATTTTTCATGGCCACGCTGACAGTCTCCTGTTCGCGGGCGATAGTCGCTGTGGCTTTGAAAGCTACGCGGAAAATGATGGGCTGGGCACTGGTGATCCCGCCGAGCACGCCGCCACTGCGGTTGGTGGGGGTGACCACGCGGCCCGATTTCATGCGGAAAGCATCGTTGTGCTCGGAGCCTTTGAGCACGGTGCCAGCGAACCCGGAACCGATCTCAAAACCTTTGGTCGCTGGGAGGCTGAGCATACCCTTGGCCAAGTCAGCTTCGAAACGGTCAAAAACAGGCTCGCCCAGTCCTGCGGGAACATTCTGGATAGCACACTCGATGACACCCCCGACGGAATCGCCAGAGGCGCGGGCCGCCTCGATACACTCGATCATTTTTTTTGCGACCTTGGCATCGGGGCAGCGGACGATATTGGACTCGACCTGTTTGGAGGTAGCACTGAGCGGATCCACGGTCGCCTCGATGCTATGGATGGATTTCACATAGGCCACCACGCGGAGTTTGGGCAGCACATCATGGAACATGACTTTAGCCACGGCAGCTCCGGCTACGCGCCCGATGGTCTCGCGGGCAGAGGAACGCCCCCCGCCCTCCCAGTTGCGAACACCGTATTTGGCTTGGTAAGCAAAATCTGCGTGCGAAGGGCGGAACATCTCGGCCATCTCGCTGTAAGCCTCGGGTCGGGCATCGGTGTTGCGCACCCAGATGGAGATGGGCGTGCCGAGGGTCAACCCCTGAAAAGTGCCCGAGAGAATTTCGCAGGTGTCAGCCTCTTGGCGTTGAGTGGTGATGCGACTCTGTCCCGGACGCCTGCGCTCGAGATCAGGCTGAATGTCTTCAACTGTAAGAGGCAAACGGGGAGGACATCCGTCCACGACCACGCCAACACCACCGCCATGGGACTCGCCCCAGGTGGTGATCCTGAAAAGTTCTCCAAAAGAATTACCGGGCATAATTTTGTTCTTTTACCTACGAGACGCGCATCCGACAACGGGAAATCTCAGAGAATCCTGTAGGGCTCTCTCCCCCTTTGACAACGAAACCTCGTCTCGGTAGTATCCAGAGAGTTCGAGAAAAGAACTTTTTTGCCTGATGACTCAGACCAAAGAAGGTTCCCATCGAAGCGCCACGGGATGTCCACCCACCTGCGGAGGCAGGTGACTAATACAGTGAATTTATAACATATATTATGCCTTGGTTTTTATATCTATTCTTATCCCTCTTCATGGCTTTTGGGCTCTGGATTATGAGCAAGGGAATCTCCGATGCCGTGACCGCGTATCAGAGCGGCAGATGGGAAACCACCTCCGGGCTGATAACGGAGTCCGCACTGGTAAAGTCTTCAAGTAAAGGGGGCGGATCATATATACCCCAGATCCAATTCGAGTATTCCGTAGGAGGACAGACTTACACCTCGAATCAACTAATTTTTTGGCCAAGGCATCTCCGGCGGGAACTATGCGAAGCGATATATCCAAAAATACCAGAAGGGTCACGAGGTATCGGTGAGTTATAATCCAGTGCGACCCGATCAGGCCGTGTTGGAGCGAGGCATCACCAAGCTCACCTTCGCCCCTATCGTGTTCGGATTTGTATTCTTTATCATGGGATTTTGCATGGCTCTGCTTTCATGGATGCTATCGTGAACCATGGTTCTTGGTTCGCTCTATCTCATCGCCAAGACGCCTGCTGTGTGCTATGGCAGAATCAAGAATGAACACCTCACTCCTTCGCCGCAGAAAAGGTCTGTCGTTTCGGGTGCTTTTGTTGGGCGTGGTTCTTGGTCTGATCCTCGCCTCTACACTGAGCACCACTTGGCTGAGTGCACGAGGGATGCGTTCGGTGATTCTCACCTTGCGTGATCGCCAGATTGAGACAACCCTCGATGCCGTCACGGGACGGGTAGAAGATTTATTCGAACCCTCTGATCGCCTCCTCTTCAATCTATCAAAACGCATCCGCACGGGCACACTCTCCTTGGAGCACCCCCTCGAGGTGGCCAAGGCATTATCAGAGTCCTTGGAATTCGAAGACGGAATCAAATGGATCTGTTTTGGCTATCCCGACGGTAGTTTTGCAGGAGCTTGGACTCATGAAAACAGTGTAGTGCTGAACACCTCCCAACCTGGAAAAGGGCGTCCGCAAGAGTGGGAACTCGTGGCACAAGGCGAATACCTGCCATTCGAACGAAACGATGTGCCCGACTCCTTCGACGCCCGGGAAAGAGTCTGGTTCCAACTCGCTCAGAGCAGCAGGGAACCAACTTGGACACCACCTTATGAATTCGCTGACGGAGGCACTGGAATCAGCGTGGCTCTGGCAGTGCGCGATGAAAACGGGACCTTGCTGGGCGTGCTCTCGGTGGACTTTCTGCTCAAGGATGTCACCAGCTACCTCGAAAAGCTTAAGGAAGAATTCCAAGGCGATTCCCTCGTCTTCTCCATCCGCGGTCATATCATCGCCTCCGCCAAGGATCTGGATAAAAATCCGCTCACGGAAGAAATTCGCGAAAGACTCGAAAACGAACAAGTGTGGGAGAGCCTGAAGAAAAACGGCGAGCACCTCGTTATGGATTTTTCCACTCCCTCGGACACTTACATCGTAGGGGTGCGTCGCGCTGGTGTGCTCGGCAACTTAGATTGTGTGAGCGCAATTATTTTCAGTCACAAACAGACCTTTGGAGCTATGGAGGAAAACATCCTACATGGCGCGATGGCAGCACTCGTGGCGCTGGCTGTTGCGCTATGCATCGGCGGCTTTCTCGCAGGACGCATTGCGAACCCTCTGAAAGCCCTGTCCTCAGCTGTATCTCGGATTGGCCGTTTTGATCTCAGTGCCCATGATATGCCCAACTCGGGGGTGCGAGAAATTCGCACATTATCAGAATCCATCGAACTGCTTCGCAGCGGCCTTCAATCCTTTTCGCATTATGTTCCAGTGGATCTCGTGCGAGACCTTGTTAAGAGTGGACAAGTCGCCGCACTCGGTGGCGAACGACGCGAGACTGTCCTCTTCTTCTGCGACTTGGCGGGTTTCACGGCCTACGCTGAGTCCACTCCGCCCGAGGAGTCAGTGGCGACACTGACCGGCTATTTTGAAGATTTCGGGGAGGCGATTGAACTCCACGGCGGAGTGATAGACAAGTTCATGGGCGATGGGATCATGGCCCTCTTCAATGCACCGCAGAAAATCCCCGCACCCGCAGCGGCTGCTTGTCGGGCAGCTTTGACTGGCATTTACTCGATGCGCCGTCGCGACCATGGATTTGCCGTGAGGATCGGGCTCCATCTCGGAGAGTGCCTTGTGGGTAATGTAGGAACCTCCACTCGATTTTCATACACCGCAATTGGAGATTGCGTGAACTTAGCCAGTCGCCTTGAGGGGCTCAATAAAAGCTACGGCACCCGCATCATCGCTAGTGCAGCTTTTCGAGAGGCTGCGGGTGATGAGGAATTTCTTTGGCGCCCTCTGGATCGCGTGACAGTTGCTGGGAGAACGGCTCCCTTGGATATCTTCGAACTGGTAGAAAGCCGCTCAGTCGCCACTCCCTACCAACACCAACTCGTCGAAACCTACACGAAAGCATTGGAGGCGTATCATGGCCGAGACTTAGATACCACCCTCCGGCTTTTACAACCTCTCGAGCATCAGGACGAACCCTCGTTACTGCTCCTTCTCCGTGTGAGGGATCTTCTAGCCCATGCAAAGATGGGAGAGTGGGATAGCATCAGCCGACATGACGAAAAGTAAGCCTTGCCTACTGGCCTCGACCCAGTTGCGAAGCTCCCGACTCCCCACCCCAACCCGACATCACCCACGACCACTGATAACATACTATGAAAATGCTGCCTCTCGTTTTGTGTGCCACGATGCTGTTTCTCTGCTGCGCCTTGCATGCTGAGGATGTGAAGTTAGCTGAATTGGATGCGCGACTTGCTGCGGCTGATTCGCAGATGGAATTAAATACAGCATCAGGCGAAATCGCCAAATATCTGGACAGTCAGTTGGTAGAACAAGAGTCTGCTATCTTACGAGACTTAGATTCCGAGGAAGCCGGCCTCTTCACCATCGCGTCCATGCTCTGGCGCGAATACAGAACGGCTCAGGTTAAACCCAGATTTTGCAGTTGAAAATAGGGAAACTGAGGAAGGTTTGTTTTATTAGGCTGTTAAGAAGAATACGAGCCATCACCCATATCACCAAAAGGTAAGCGAAATCTAGCGGCAAGGGGCGGCGTTTTCTATCCCTCGGATAGGCGGGCAGCCTAAGCTGTTTATGATGGCACCTCTGCTTGGTTGCTCAGGGTTTGCAGTAGATTACTCAGCGGCAGCTATACGAACAGGACAATAACAATAATCAGAGGGAGTAAAAAATAGAATCAAGCGCAGCTTGTCGCGCTCTATTGCAAAATCTGGGATAAACACCGCCCCATCCACTATCATTACCCTTCTACGCCTCAATTCTCTTTCATGGTGGTTCTACTTTGGGTTTAGTTTTTTCCGGCCTGATCCTCTCGGATCAGCCATTCGGAGACCACCGCTATTTTTAACAATTATTGGGACGCTTCCTTGGAGTGCGAGGAATTCATTCCCGCTCTTGGTGAGAGAATTTATTCTCCCGCCTTCGGTGGATTGGCGAAAAACCTCTCGCCCTCTTCTGCGAGCGCTTCCATCCTTTTTAGGGCGCCATGACCATGATCGGAGGTGCCGCGTGCGGATTGCGCCCCATGGCTGAACCGGTAACCGCGCTGGAAACTTTCGACTATGCACGAATAAAAACATCTGATAGGATATTTTTCGTGCATAAACGAAATAAATATACTCCTGTTCTGGAGCGTTTTTCTTTTAAGCCGCTGATCAAGATACTGACCGGAATGCGGCGGGTGGGGAAGAGCACCCTGCTTCGACTGTGGGCCGGGGACTTGAAGAAAGCCCACCCGCGGATGACACTGCTTGAGGTCGATAAGGAGAAGATGGAGTGGGACCATGTCAGGACCGGGGCGGATCTTCACCGGGAGGTTAAGCGACGCTTCTCCAAGGCCACGGGGAAAAAAGTTCTCATGGTGGATGAAGTTCAGGAAATTCAGGACTGGGAGCGCGCGGTCGCCTCGCTATTGAAGGAAGGGGGAGTGGACATTTATTTGACTGGTTCCAATGCGAGAGTATTTTCGGGGGAACTTGCCACGGCTCTCACGGGCCGGTATGTCGAGGTTCCGGTTCACCCCCTGACCTACCCAGAATTTCTTGAGTTTTCCGGGGATAAGGAGGGGGACACTTCCTTCGCACGCTTTTTGCGCCATGGAGGCATGCCGGGAATTCACGCGCTTGCGCGCGAGGATGTGGCGGTGTTTGATTATCTTTCCGCCATCGGCAACACGGTGGTTCTGAAGGATGTCGTCAGCCGCCATGCGATCCGCAATGTCCGGTTGCTGGAAAATGTGCTTCGCTTTGTGCTGGACACATCAGGGTCTCCAGTTTCTTCCAAGCGTATCTCCGATTATTTGCGCTCCCAGCAAATCAAGACAAGCGCTGATACCATACTGGAATATCTCCAATACTTCGAGGATGCACGAGTGCTACACCGGGTCCGGCGGCATGACCTCCGGGGGCGGAAAATCCTCGAAACTCATGAGAAGTATTATGCGGCGGATGCGGGGATCCGCAACGCCATTCTCGGGTTTCGGGATCAGGATATTGGCATCCAGTTGGAGGCGGTCGTTTATCTTCACCTGAGGGCGAATGGATATAGGGTTGAGGTCGGCAGATGGGGGGAGAGGGAGATTGATTTTGTGGCCACCCGCGAAGGGCGACGGATTTATATTCAAGTAGCCTATCTGCTGGGAGAAAAATCCACCCTCGAGAGAGAACTCCAGTCATTGCGGATGATAGGGGACGGATACCCCCGTTTAATCCTGAGCTTGGATACCCATTTCCGGGAGGATCACGAAGGGGTGCGCTGGCAAAATCTGCGAAAGTTTTTGATGGGAGATCTCTGAGTGGAAGATATGAAAATAGGCGGATGGAATATGAGTCGCCTTTATTTTTGAAAATAAAGGAACGCCCCGAGATGAATGATTGCTCCTGTGCCTGCGATTACATGGAAAACCTCGATATACTAGGAACTGTTGTCAGCCAGTCGTTTTCATCCCCACCGTGTTGCTTCGAGCAGTATTTTGTTTTTGTGCCAACGAAATGCGATCAAAAAGCAGATTCGGTTCAGTAGACCCATTCGGCTATGGGACACCACTAAATTCAAACTGCATAGTTCAACTGTCAAATGAGCGAGAAAACACAAGCGCAAGTCATCGTTAGTATCTCGGGGCATCGGGATTGCTGTTACCCTGAAAAGATCAAAACACAACTTGAAACGCGCTTCTCAGAAATCAAAGAAGGTTTTCTGAAAAAGCATAAAGTGGACAGTGTTAAGCCCGATATAAATCCTTCGGGTGTTCGTTGGATTTTTCTTTCGCCTCTCGCAGTCGGTGCAGACCAGATCTGTGCTGAAGTGGCCCTGAAATGCGGTTTCGAGTTGATCGTCCCTCTTCCTATGCCGCTCGATCTCTACGAGGAAGATTTTTCGAAAGATGAACTGCGAAACTTTAAAAATCTTAAACCCAGATTTTGCAGTTGAAAATAGGGAAACTGAGGAAGGTTTGTTTTATTAGGCTGTTAAGAAGAATACGAGCCATCACCCATATCACCAAAAGGTAAGCGAAATCTAGCGGCAAGGGGCGGCGTTTTCTATCCCTCGGATAGGCGGGCAGCCTAAGCTGTTTATGATGGCACCTCTGCTTGGTTGCTCAGGGTTTGCAGTAGATTACTCAGCGGCAGCTATACGAACAGGACAATAACAATAATCAGAGGGAGTAAAAAATAGAATCAAGCGCAGCTTGTCGCGCTCTATTGCAAAATCTGCGTTATATTTGAGGGCATCCGTTATAAGAATGGAAGCATCCAACCTCTGATTCACAATCAAGCTTTTATCCGGCTGACAAAAGAGAGGTTGTCAACACTCTCCATCGTTCAGGAAAAATGAGCGCCTGCATCCATCCTTTGTAAACAATGGGGCGCGTTTCCCAGCAAGGGATAAACCGAAATCACACTACTGCTCCGAGCAAAAGATTCAGCAAGCGCCTCTAACTTTTTATGGCCTCCGAGACCAGTGCTGCGGCTTTGAGAAATGATTGTGCCGCTGGGGTGGTGGGGTGGGCTAGCACGACTGGCTTGCCACGGTCGCCACATTCGCGGGTGGGAATTTCAATCGGCACTTCAGCCAAGAGCGGCACCCCAAGTCTCGCGGCTTCCCTGCGTCCCCCGCCCTCGCCAAATATGTCATAGCGCTTACCATCGCTCGGACAGAGGAAGTGGCTCATATTTTCTACGATGCCGAGGATGGGCACATTGACTTTGTGGAACATAGCCACGGCTTTGCGGGCGTCTATCAGCGCCACTTCCTGAGGCGTGGTCACGACCACCGCACCTGCTAGGGCAACGGTCTGAACGATGGTGAGTTGGATGTCGCCTGTGCCGGGAGGCAGATCGAGCACGAGCACATCGAGGTCGCCCCACTCCACATCTCTCAAAAACTGCTGGGTAAACCGTGTGACCATAGGCCCACGCAGGATAGCGGGCGAATCGCCTTCGAGGAGGAAACCCATGCTCATGAGTTTGATGCCATGTCTCTCGATCGGGATGATGCGATTATCTTCCGTAGCGAGCGGATTTTCACTGGTGCCGAACATCAGCGCGATGCTCGGGCCGTAGATGTCGCAGTCGCACAGGCCGACAGATAATCCTTGCTTCGCCAATGCACAGGCGAGGTTGGCTGCCACGGTGGACTTACCCACGCCACCCTTGCCGCTGGCTACGGCGATCACTTGTTTCACGCCCGGTATCACGGAGTGGTTGGTGGCAAAACCTTGGGTTCCGTGCTGATGTGGGGCGGGTTGTGTCTGGAAGCGGATGTTAAAAGAACGGATGTCACTCAGACTCTCCAGCGCCTGTTCGCAGGAGGATTGAATCGCGCCAAGAGTATCTTTATTGTCGGTGCTGAGGTGTATTTCAATGTCTGCCACGCCGTCGGTCACTTGAATGTTTTTCACGATATCGAAGCTGATAATGTCTCTGCTGAAGCCAGGATATTTGACCTCTTTCAAGCGTTCGCGGATGATTTCGGCTGTTGTCATAAATGGAAATACTCCTTAGCCTCAACGGGACAAGATGCAAACATTCCCTCCAGCCCACCGCTCGGCCATGGTCACCTGTGGTCCCGGGCTTGAACCGATTGATTCCGTGCGCAGGATCACCAATTTTTCAACAGGTCGTCTCGGCGTGCAGCTCGCTAATTACTTATCGGCACGGGGATGGGATGTGACTTGTTTCGTTGGCGAGGGCGCCACTTATCGCACTTGGAGTGATACAGTGCAGATTGAGTTTTTCACCACGAACGATTCCCTGCTCGATGCCCTGAGACGCCGCGCGGCGTGCGAGGAACCCTGCCACGCTCTATTCCATGCGGCAGCCCTGTGCGACTGGACTATAGACCGAGTGACCCATGAGTCTGGTCTCGAAGCTGTCGGGGGCAAAATCGAAAGTCGCTCAGGCAACCTGACTCTCCACCTCCAACCCGCCATGAAAATTCTCCCCCTCCTCCGAGATCTATTTCCCAAAACTTGGCTAGCCGGCTGGAAATACGAGGTGGACGGCAACCGCGACACCACGCTGAGCCGTGGGGAAAGACAGTTCGCCGAGTGCCGCACCAACGCGTGCGTGGTCAACGGCCCTGCTTGGGGGTCAGGATTCGGGCTACTCACCCCCGACCAGCACCTCCAAGAATGCCCCGGCGCCTCTGAACTCTACGAAATGCTCGAGGAAAAAGCCCTGCGACACAACACAGCGCAATCTTAAATCGCGCTCTTGCGAAAATGCCAGATGCCATTTAGGCTTATTCCTTATGCCCGATAACGATAACAGCAACCCTTCGCCCGATGCGAAGCCGCCGAAATTTCCCAAGCCTCCCGCACGCAAGGATGAAGATCCCGATGACGATGGTAGCGGCTTCAACTGGCGCAGCGCTATTCTCTTCGCCTGCGCCGGCATGTTGATGGCTCTCTTTTTCTACACAAAGCAGATGGGCGCAGCCAACACAGTCGAACTGGCCTACCAGCCCGATTTCCAAAAAGCTCTTGCCGAGGGCCGTATCCGCACCGCGGAAATCCACATAGACAACTCCACTGGAGAGGACCGTCTGCGAGGCAAAATCATCGCCAGCCTCGAGGTTCCCAAGGAGATGGACTACACCGTGCCCATCAACTTGAATTTACAACGCAACCTGCTCGAGACCTTGGAAAAGGCCGCTGTTCCCAGCATCAAGACTGTCTATAGCCACAACTGGTTGGCCTCGGGAATCTTCACTTTCCTGCCGCTCATCGTCATCCTGCTCGTGCTCTATTTCATGTTCCGTCAGCAGATCAAGATGGCGGGCAAAGGCGCTTTCAACTTCGGCAAGAACCGCTCGAAGATGATCACCAAAGATAAAAACAAAATGCTCTTCAAGGATGTCGCAGGCTGCGACGAGGCCAAGGAAGAGGTGCAGGAGATCGTCGAATTTCTCAAAGACCCAAAAAAATTCCAGAAACTCGGCGGGCGTATTCCAAAAGGCGTGCTCATGGTCGGACCTCCGGGCACAGGCAAGACGCTTCTCGCCAAAGCCATCGCGGGCGAGGCAGATGTCCCGTTCTTCAGCATCAGCGGTTCAGACTTTGTCGAGATGTTCGTCGGCGTGGGCGCCTCTCGAGTGCGCGATCTATTTGAGCAAGGCAAACGCAATGCCCCCTGCCTGATTTTCATTGATGAAATAGATGCCGTGGGCCGTAGCCGCGGACATGGCGTAGGCGGCGGCAACGACGAGCGCGAACAGACCTTGAACGCGATGCTCGTCGAGATGGACGGCTTCGATACGCAAGAGGGTGTCATCATCATCGCCGCTACCAACCGCAAAGATGTTCTCGACCCGGCACTGCTGCGCCCAGGCCGTTTCGACCGCGAAGTGCGTGTCAACTTGCCGGATGTCAAAGGCCGTCTGGAAATCCTCAAAGTTCACGCAAAGAATGTGAAAATCGCCGAGGATGTGAACCTCGAACTCGTTGCACGCGGCACCCCCGGCTACTCCGGCGCCGAGCTGGCCAATGTGATGAACGAAGCCGCCTTGCTCGCCGCCAAGTTCGCTCGCAATGCCATCGCCCAAAGCGACCTCGAGGAAGCCCGCGACAAAGTGCGTTGGGGCAAAGAGCGCCGCAGCATGGCCATGAGCCTCGATGAGAAAAAAATCACCGCTTACCACGAAGCCGGACATGCCTTGCTCAATGTCATCCTCGAACACACCGACCCGCTCCACAAGGTCAGCATCATCCCTCGCGGCCCAGCCTTGGGCGTGACCATGATGCTCCCCGAACGCGACCGCTACAACACGCGGCGCAAGGAGCTGGTGGACGACCTCTGCGTCACCATGGGCGGACGCGTGGCAGAAGAAGTCTTCCTCGGCGACATCTCCAGCGGCGCCTCTGGCGACATCCGCCAAGCCACTTACTACGCGAGAAAAATGGTCTGCGAATGGGGCATGAGCGAAAAACTCGGCATGGTCCAATACGAGGACGATAGCGACCTAGTCTTCCTCGGACGCGACATCGGACGCAACCGCCATTTCAGCGAGGAAACCCAGAAGGAGATTGATGCAGAAGTGCGCAAGCTCATTGATGATGCCTACCGCCGCGCCACGGAAATCATTTCCGCCAACCGCGAGAAAATGGAGGCCATTTCACTTGCGCTCCTCGAGTTTGAAACACTCGAAGGCATCCACATTGAGGAGATTGTGAAGCACGGAAAAATTCTGACAACTCCGACCAAGCCCACGCCTCCCCCAGCCCAACCTGCCCCCGAGCAGCCCGCCGCTGCCAAGAAGGACGCGAAGGACAAAGCGGACAACAAGCTGCCCGAAGGTCTCGCTCCCGCACCCATCGGAGCCTGAACCGTAGTAGAGTGATGCACACCGTGGCTGCTCACCATCAAGCCACGGTGCCACCCTCCCGCGCTGAGATAGCCTCGTGGGCAGCGTTCGATTTCGCCAACTCATCGTTCACCACCATCATGGTGACGGTGCTCTTCCCCGTCTATTTCACCGAAACACTCTGCGGCGGAGACAGCCATGCTGCTCGCTGGTGGGGCTGGGCCATCTCCGGCTCCAACCTCCTCGTAGTTATAGCCTCACCTTTTGTCGGGGCTCACGCCGACAGATTGGGCTGCAAAAAAGCGTGGCTGGTGCTCACGACACTCCTCTGCGTTTGCTGCACCGCTACACTCACATGGATGCCATCCGGCTGGATAGCCCCTGCCTTGCTCCTTTTTGGCACTGCCAATGCCGCTTTCCTGCTCGGGGAAAATCTGATTGCCGGATTCCTGCCGGAACTCTCGACCTCCGAAAACGCAGGGCGCATTTCCTCGTGGGGCTGGAGCATCGGCTACTTCGGCGGGTTGCTCTCCTTGATCGCAGCAAAAATGACACCGTCACCTTGGTGGATACTGGTGACAGCACTCTTTTTCGCCGTGGCATCGCTGCCCACTTTTCTATTCCTGCGCGAACGCAAGCAACCCGAGCCTTTGGAGCCCGGAGAAAACTGGATCAAGACCTCTCTCACCCCTGTCATCACCACCGTGCGCCATGTAGGACATCACATGTCCTTGGTTCGTGTGCTGGGCAGTTACTTTTTCTCCATGTGCGGACTCGTAGTGGTCATCGCCTTCGCTGGCATCTTCGCCTCGCAACAACTCGGCATGAACCAGGGACAACTCACCACCCTCTTTCTTGTATTACAATTCAGCGCGGCAGGTGGGGCTTGGGGTTTTGGATGGCTCCAAGACCGATACAGCTCGCGGGCGGCACTCAGCCTTTCGCTCGCCCTCTGGACACTCGTAGCGCTCGCCTGTGCGCTCGTGCAGAACATCCCACAATTCTACGCAGTCGCACTCATGGCCGGCATAGGAGTCGGCTCTTTCCAAAGCTGCGCACGGGCAACCGTCAGCCTTTACACCCCTGAGAACAAGTCTGGAGAATTCTTTGGTTTTTGGGGGCTCTCGGGGAAGCTGGCAGGCGTGGTGGGACCGCTTATTTTTGCGGAGCTGACCTCGCTGACCGGCATGAGAACAGCCATCGGATCCATGTCGCTATTTTTCCTAGCGGGCTGGTGGATACTGACTAGCACACGCACAGACCGAGAGTGATGACACACGCTCACGGATGAGGGCGAACGCCTGACACTTCGGTAGGGCTTGAACCAGACAGGGTAAAAAGCTGGCAAGCGAGACAAGACCACTTCTCAAACTTCTGCATTGGCCACTCGCTGCGCCCCATCTGGAACGGGCTCACCCACTGAAGTCCCTCCAGCTCTTCCCCAGGAATAGCATCCGCCAGCAGTGCCGTGCTCTGGTAAAAAACCAAACCTAAGTGAACGGTTCCCACAGGTGTTACATCTTCGTTGATGATGCCTATGAATCTCGTTTTCCCTTCGGAAGCAGAGGGAAACTCCTCATCAAGCTCTCGCTTCAAACCGTTGCGAAAAACTTCTTTCCAAAAATCAAGCCCTGATGGTGTGTCCACGGGGTTGATATGCCCTCCAACACCGACCGACCAAAATGCGTGCAAGCGTTTTTCGGAGCCTCCTCTGGGGTAGCAGGCTATCTCGCCCATCGCATTGGTGACGATGCAATAGGGTATCAACTGCTTGTGGGTGGGATCAGTCTCGGCGACAGAGCGCGGCAACCAAACGGGTTGCAAAGGGGACAGCGCGGCGTTGAGATCATTTTCTGTGATCGTGACAGCACCTTCCTGGGGCAACCACAAAGGGGGTGCATCCACTCTCCTGATGCAGAGGACTTGTTCTTCCCTTTTATTCATTGTGAGAGGAGGTTTTTAGTATCATTTCTTCCATCTTTGTAGCCAGTGCCATTTTCTGCGCCGCAGGAAGGAAAGTAGCGTCGAACGCGTTTTTTTGGAGTTGTATGAAATCCATTTTTGAAAGGCTTGGGCATAGCTTTTTAGCTAGGCACAGGTTTTCTGAAAGGTTCATCCCTGAGATACCGAGGTTGTCGGAGTTGACGGTGGCGAGCACTCCTTTTTTCAAGTAATCGGCGAGAGGGTATTTTTTGTCTTGTGCCGGAGGCAAAGAAAATCCTTTGATCTGGAAATTGGCGGCAGGACACATCTCGACAGCGATGTGCCGCTCTGCCACAGCGCGAAGGAGATCGGGGGACTGTTGGAGATGCAGTGCGTGTCCGAGCCGGCGGGCGTTAAGTTTGAACACCGCCTGCCAGATACCCTCAGCATCATCATTTTCCCCAGCGTGAACCGTAACGGCCAACCCAACGCGGTGGACCGGCTCAAAATCTGTAGCAAAGAGAGCGGCTCGGGTGTTGGGCTGTTCAAAGCCTGCCAAGTCCACGCCAACGATACGGCATGTGATCGGGTCACGCCATTGATCAGCAGCGGTGATGGCCAACGCCAGGTGGCGCGAGATGTCGGAGCGGTCGCCGCCATCCTTGCGAGTGGCGATGATGATGAGGTTGATGTGGCAGTGGGCTGTGCTGTTTTGAAGGGATTCTGCCATGCAGTTTTGGAATGTGCTTCGTATCGTTTCGAGCACTTCCCATGCACTTGTATCAGAGGTAGAGTAGTTGTTGGGGGAACATCGTATCTCGGCATAAACCACACCGTCTTCGCAGAGGTGTTGATAAAGAAGTTCGCACTGCTTGCGGAGGCATCCGTGGTCTTTGAGCAGGCAGGAACCGTTGTTGTCCCCCAGTGGCATGTAATTTTCCAAGCCACATGGAACATTGGGGCATGGCCAGCCTTCAGGGACAATGATCTCTTTGAGTGGAGGAAGATCTTCTGGAGAGGCTGAGGCAGCACGAACAATCTGCAAATCTTCTCCGCTTGTAGCAAAACCGCCTAGGTGGCAGTGGAGTTCGATTTTTGGCAAGGCACGAAACCACGGCAGTGACATCTCGTCGCAGGAAATTGCGGGTTGTCGTAAGCTGGCTAGATGCGCAGGTGAGAGCGTGGCAAGCGAAGGAAATGGAAGCGATGAAATCTCTTGAAAATGACCGCTGACATTGCGCTGGGCCTGCAAAACTTCCGCCACCCGCCCTCGCAGGAGATTGTTTTTTGGGAACGAAATATGATCGCCCTCGCGGATGAGAGGATAGTCTTTTTTAGTCAACGAGGCGAGTTGTGGCCAGCCCGCTTCGGAACCCATGCGGATGAAACGCACTTCCCCTTTTTCTAGCGCCATCCGCAGAGCGTCTGAGCTTTTGACTTCAGACGATGCGAGGACATGAAATAGGTCTGCGACACCGAAGAGCGAAGCGGCTCTCTGCATGGTCGAAGACATGGTTTTGAACCCTCCTGCGAGACAGACAAAGCGGGTGGATGGATCAGGGGCAGATTCCAAAAACCAGCGGAAAAGAGCTTCTTCAAAAAGAAACTGGTCGGTCTCGTCGCGCAGGTCGGAAAAACCCGCCACTCTACGGATGGTCAATTGCACGGTTGGCTGATGGGCGGCGAACCATTCGCACACTTCCCGAACTGGGGTATCCGTGGCAGGAGACGAGGAAGTGATGACATGGACGGAGGCAAACCCCGTTTCGCCACAGGGGAGGAAGTGGAACGCTTCCATGACGACGAAAGACGAAGTGCCGAGGGAGCAGAGAAGAGTGTGCATGTGGGGGAAATTAGGGTTCTTGCGAGAGCGGATTCCAGACGCGGGTGAAGCCGAAATCTTGGAAGTCTTTGGCGTTGGTGGTGGCGAATTCCTTGACGCCATGGTGCCGCAGGGTGATGGCCAGCCGTGCATCGTAAATGCGGCGTCGAGCGAATCCCTGCACAGCAGCGGCATTCCATACGGATTCCATGAGTTTTCCAGGGTAATCCACCAGATTCCAAGAAGGATGGATGCGCAGGGGCCGAATGGTTTCTACGGCAGTGGATGCGTCCAGAGGGGCGTTCAGCAGAACTGGGTTTCGCAATAACCCATAGAGTTCAATCAGAGCGAGTTCGCAAAGAACCATCTTCGTGTTGGAGTGTTGGGAGGAAATCCAGATATCTGCGCGGGAATGCCAAGCATGATCCTTGTTGAGCCACGCAAAAAGGATGTTCGTATCAAGGGACATCATGGGGAAGATTTTGCTTCGTTGAGGTGACGCGGGAGATAGTCGGGGTCATTAGCCAGAAGCCGCCATTCGTCGTCATCAATCTGGCATCGAATACCCAAGTGTCGGGGTGTCGGCGGTGTCCATTCGGCGGTATTACGGGGAGGGAAGGTGGGCAGAGTCCTTTCCAAGCTCCGACGGACGACTTCCGCTAGGCTCATCTCATAATCTGCCGCCACGCGTTTGAGTTCACGGTAGAGGTGATCCGGGAGTTGGATCTGGGTCTTGACCATACACAAATTTACACCTCCATCATTTTGATGTCAAACTGGGAAATACTCAGCTACCGCAAGACCGTCAGGCCCTCGATTTCGGCGGCCTGAGCCAAGCGATGATCGGCGGTAAGAAAAGGCATGGAAAGTTTTCGCTCGTCTTCAAGTAACGAGAGTGCCGCAGCCAACTGGAGAGCGTCGGCTGAGCGTAGCGGATGGGTGCGCAAGAGCCGGATGGCTAGCCTCCGCACTTTGGATGAGGGGGGTATTTCATGCCAGCACTCCTCCAACTCTCCCATCCTCGCACGCGCCAGACTGATTTTTGCGGCATCCAGCCCACCCTCGCGGATATGCCGTTCAATGGCGGATTCGCACTCTACGCGACTCCCCCACCACACGACCATGACGGCATCTTCCTTGAGTTGCTCCCGCCGTCTGGGAGTGTCACCTTCTAGAAGCAAAAGCGGAACGATGGCGGAAGAATCCCAAAAAATCACCGTCCCTCCTCCCGTTCCTCCAAAACCGCATCAACCAGACTCTTCCCATGGGATAAGCAGGGTTCCCCAGATACCCCCTCGAGGAAAGCCTCCAGATCCCAATTTGATTTCATAGGAGGAAGGATCAGACCTTTCTGCTGGAGATCAGCGAGGGCGACATCCGAAGACTCCAGAGGGCATAGACGGGCAACCGGATGATCTCGCTCAGTGATAACAATCGTGCAACCCCGCTTCACCTGCCTGATCAACTGACTGAACTGATTTTTCGCTGTAGCTATATTAGCTGTTTGCATGTGGCTAATATAGTCAAGTTTGGTTGGGCCGTCAAGTTGGACATCAGCCGCAGATCAAATCCCCGCTGCCTTCAGACTCCTATCCTTCTTCATCGCTTCGTAGAGATCGAGGGAGACGGATTTTGGGGTGCCGTTGAGATAGACTTGCTTTCCGGCTGGCCATTTGTGGGCATCCACGAAGAGAATCAAGGCGCACCAGTTGCCTTCGGTGTCTTTGTGGGGACGGAGGATGACGGGGGAAGCGAAACGGCCTTTGTCTTGACCGCGTCCTTGTTCCCAATTGTTAGTTCCGTTTCGTATTCGTTGAATAATGGGTAAACCTAGAGCTGGGCGATAGGCGGGCTGATTGCGAACTTCCTGAATATCATAGCCGATGTCGTGATCTCGCTTTGCGTATTGGAAACCGAGGCTGGCTTGCTCCGTTTGATTTTGACCCGATCGCCCGTGCGAACGCCAGGAGCGCAGCCACCCGCCGAGCTTGGAAACGGCATCAGAAGCATTATCGGCATCGAGTTGGA
>DYRQ01000071.1 GCA_020718645.1 Verrucomicrobium spinosum | reverse complement strand
TCTGACCCCTCCGTTTACACAGTTTTCAACTCCCTAATGCAAAATTTGGGGTTATTGGAAAAAGGACTGTGGAAATCCAACTTGCTAGAAATAAGAACAGGCGAGCCTGCCGCCTCGTAGCCACCCCTATCGAGCGCTATTCCCGTTTTTAGAATAATGCTCTGAAATAAATTTGCACAAAAAACCTTATGCCATATTGTTTTCTGAATAAAATCCCATCAGACCTAAAAACAAACCTATGACCATCTCAAAAAAATATTAGTTGCTGGCGGAGCCGCGGTAGCCCTCGTAACTTTAGCTCTGATTACAGTTGTCAACGCCATCTCCACAGCATCGAGAGTGGAAGAATTTCACTCGACCATGAGTTCGATCGTGCAGCAGTCCGAGGAAGTAGCCAATGGCATGGACAAAATGCATGCGGCAAAAGTCTTCAACTACGAAAAGCTGGCGACGAAAGCCACCGAACAAGCGGGTGGCAAACCTTTGATGGAAGCCTACGCGCAGACGGATCTTTACCTGACCATCCCCATCGTGGCCGCATGGAACTCTGTCAAACGAGCAGCCAAGGAGAACGGCTTTACCTTCATCGTCCCCTCCCACCCAAAAATTCTCGCCCGCAACAAACAAAATAATCTCGGCGAACGCTACCAACATATTTTCGATACTTTCGAGCGCGGGGATAAAGAATATTTCCGATATGACCCCAAAAATAAAATCGTGGTTTTCGCCCGACCTGTTCGTCTGAGTGAAAGCTGCCTGACCTGCCACGGCAACCCGGCCAATAGCCCGAGAGGTGACGGTAAAGATATTCTCGGATTCCCAATGGAAAACATGAAAGTCGGCGACATCAAAGGCGCGTTCATCCTAGAAGCACCTCTGACCGAGGACGCCAAACTCGCCCACACCATGCAGACCATGACACTAGCAGGCATCGGCTCATTTGTGGTGGTGTTGGTAGCCTTCGGCTTGCTCAGCAAATTTGCCATTGCGCGACCTTTGGCAACAGCGATTGAAGTGATTGCCCAAGCCTCCCGCGAGACAGGCACCGCTTCCAGCAAAATTACTTCCGCCAGCCACAGCCTAGCCACAGGGGCCTCAGAACAAGCCGCTGCGATTGAGGAAACCAGTGCCTCTCTTGAAGAACTCTCCAGCATGACCCTCAAAAATGCCGAGGACGCCAACAACGGAAAAGAAAAGGTCGCCCAAACCCGGCATAACACCGAAAGCAATGCCGCTGAAATGAAGCGCTCCCAAAACGAAGTCCGGGCCAAGATTTACGAACTCGACAACTCCATGAAAGAGACAGCCAAGATCATCAAGACCATAGATGAGATCGCCTTCCAAACGAATATCTTAGCCTTGAATGCAGCAGTCGAAGCAGCACGCGCTGGCGATGCCGGTATGGGCTTCGCCGTGGTGGCCGATGAAGTGCGCACCTTAGCCCAACGCAGCGCAGCAGCAGCTAAAGAAACAGCCACAAAAATTGAGAACAGCACCCTGCTGACCCATACCGTCAAAAAAGAGGTGGATCTGGTCACGCAATCTGTCAGTAACTACATGGAGTCCATTGCTACCGATATGAAAAATGTTGATGGCATGATGACCGAAATCGCCAGCACCTCCAAAGAGCAAGCCACCGGCATCCAGCAGATCAACCAAGCTGTTTGCCAAGTGGATAAAGCCACTCAAAACAACTCGGCCTGTGCAGAGCAAACCTCCAGCTCGGCCAACTTATTGCAATCCCAATCCACCTCGCTCAGAGATGCCGTGACTCATCTGGAAAAAATGGTTGGCACCTAAAGTTGATCAGGATTCTGAAGCTCAGTTACAGAAAAGCGTTGCCTGTTTTGAAGTTTACCCTTGTAAGTCATTGATTGGCAAGAGAGCGACCCTAACGGGATTCGAACCCGTGTTACTGCCGTGAAAGGGCGGTGTCCTAGGCCTCTAGACGATAGGGTCGTAAGAGGGAAATAAAAGCCTACCAGCCCGCGGCTAAAGTGCAACCGTTTTTTGATGGAACTTCGCATTCGCATTTTCCTTCAGTTCTAACTAGGTGCGGTGAGTCGCACTTGTCCTCTGGGCTATCTGCCTTTAGTATGGCGTGCCACAGATAAATACCACCGATAACACATGCCGAGAAAATACCACTTGTCCCACGCGCCTACTCCGGTGCTGCATATCAACTACCGCGAGGAATTGAATGAGGAGCAGTATGCCGCTGTGACAGCCCCGCCGGGTCCCCTGCTTGTGCTAGCTGGAGCCGGCAGCGGCAAAACCCGCACTCTCACTTACCGGGTGGCCTACCTAGTGGAAAACGGCATTGCTCCCGAGCGCATCCTGCTGCTCACTTTCACCAACAAAGCCGCCCGCGAAATGCTCTCGAGAGTATCGTCGTTGCTCCCTCACGATATGACCTCGCTTTGGGGTGGCACATTCCACTCTATCGGCAACCGCATCCTGCGCCGCCATGCACAATTGGTCGGGCTCGGACAGGACTATTCCATCTTGGACGCCCCAGATGCCAAGGAGCTGCTTTCCGCCTGCATCCCTGAGTTGGGTATAGATCCCAAGGACAAAATGTTTCCTAAGGCAGACGCGATCCGGGAACTGTTCAGCTTTTCTGTCAATACCCAAGCGAAGCTGGGCGATCTACTGGCAGGTCCCTATGCGCACTTGAGCGAATTTTCCGAGCAGCTCATTGTCTTGTCGGGACGGTATGCTGCCAGAAAACTCAAGGCCAACGCTGTGGATTACGATGATCTCCTACACCTGCCTGCGCGCCTGCTGACGGAACACGGGGAGGTTGCTGCCTCCTATGGGCGGCAGTTCCTTTATGTCCTCGTGGATGAATACCAAGACACCAACGCTCTGCAATCCTCTCTGGTGGATCGCGTCGCTGGCGCACATGGCAACATCATGGTTGTGGGTGATGATGCGCAAAGCATTTACTCATGGCGCGGTGCCAATTTCGAAAATATTTTAGAATTTGAAAAGCGATACACGGGAGCGAAAATTTATCGCATTGAGACCAACTACCGCAGCACGCCTGACATCCTCGAGGTGGCCAATGCCTCCATCTCCCACAACACCAAGCAATTTCCAAAAAACCTGCGATCCGTGCGGCCCTCCACCGGAAAACCGGCTCTGGTGCCGCTCTCCGACGCTTCCCAGCAAGCAGTCTTTATCGCCCAGCGCGTGCTGGAGCTGCATGAAGAAGGGGAAAGCCTGCGAGAGATCGCCGTGCTTTACCGCGCCCATTCCCACGCCATCGAACTGCAACTGGAACTGACACGGCGCAACATCCCTTTTGTCATCACCTCGGGCGTCCAATTTTTTGAACAGGCTCACATCAAGGATATCACCGCGTTCCTGCGCATCTCACAAAACCCGCACGACGAGATCGCCTTCAAGCGCATCGTGAAATTATTGCCTGGTATCGGCGACCGAGCCGCCGAAAAACTGTGGGGATTGCTGGCAGGAAAAACGGATTGGTTCTCGGCAAAAACCGGAGCCAAAAGCCAGAAGTCTTGGGATTCCGTATGCGAAGTGCGACGCCAGCTTGCCGATCCTCCAGGACAAAGTGGCGACAAATTAATTCAGTGGGTGATGGAAGGATTTTATGAAGATTTCGCCAAACTCGAATACGATAATTTCAAACAACGGCTAGACGATGTGCGCCAGCTCCAGGAGTTTGCCCGCCAATTTGAGACGGTGCCCGACTTCTTGGCTCAGGTGTCTCTCATGACGAGTGTAGATTACTCACGCTCTCGCCAAGAGGATAGCGGGGATGTGCTCCGCCTGAGCACCGTCCACCAAGCCAAGGGGCTGGAGTGGAACCGTGTCTTCGTGATCATGCTCTGCGAGGGGCTCTTCCCTCTGGCTCGCTGCATGGCTGAACCCGCACAACTCGAGGAAGAGCGCCGGCTATTTTATGTGGCCGTCACGCGGGCACGGGACGAGCTTTATCTGTCCTATCCCCACATGCGCTACCTGCGGGGAGGTTCAGGGGAAATGTTGCAAGTGAAATCGCGGTTTTTGTCCGAGATACCCACGGAACTCTGTGAAGAGTGGGAAATAGCACCACCTCGTCCTCAGTGGGGGCAGGGTGAGTGCAGTGATCCTTGGTAAAAATACTGGGCTCAAGCTGTAATCACCCTGATGGTGCAATTTTTGTTGAGCGTGTAAAAAAAACAAGCCGTGCTCTTTCGAACACGGCTTGCAAGGGAAACCGATAGGAATCGGTTTAACAACAAATGGATTACTTACCTTTGCCGAAGTAGTATTTCACACCGAGGCGGCCTGAAACGAACTCACCACGGTCATCAAAGCTACCGGCATCCGAGTTGTTGGCGAAGGTGTAACGACCTTCACCGTAAGCGGCCCAGCGGCAGTTAAAGCGGTATTCCACGCCTGCACCGGTGTGCCAGCTAAAGCCGTCTTTGATGTCGGAGCTGTCATACCAGATGCCACCTAGACCCACGATACCGTAGGGGACGAGTTTGTCGTCCATGAGGGGGAGCTGGAGGCGCAGGGAGACGGTCGTATTGATCGCGTCACCGACGAGGTAGTCGAGACCCACCACCGCACCGACATAGTCGTTCCAGTGCCATGTCAGGGCTGTGCCGAGGCCGCCGCCGCTGATGTCGCCACCGTAGCCGATGCCGTGCAGGCCGAGGCTGAAGTTATTTTTCCAATCGAAAGGGCATTCGTTCATGGCTTCCACCGCAGGGGTTTCCATGAGCATTTTGGATTTGTTATCCGTTCCGTAGTCGCCTGCAAAAGCGCCTAGCACTGTCGCGAGCACCACACCCGCACTGAGTATCATTCTTTTCATATTCTCTTTCTCCTTATTAATTTTTTGTGCCAAGGGATGCCTCGCACAGAATGAGCAAAACCAAGCAGCTAACCATGACAAGAAAAGCTCAAAATTGTTACGATTGAGTGTCGTTCAGTTTATTTTTGCATTGGGCTCGAAGAATCCAAGTGACTATCCCGGCGATAATCATGCCAGCCGAGAGCCATTGTCCCTCTGTCCAGCCAAACCAGAGGTAGCCGATATGGGCGTCAGGTTCTCGGAAAAATTCGCCCAAGATTCGGACTAGCGGGTAGGCGACCAGTAGCGCACAGAAGACAGCACCCGGTAGAACAGTCCGTTTTTTTACAGCCAGCAATACCAGACCCAAGAACAGCCCCTCCAAGAGAGCCTCATAAATTTGAGAAGGGTGGCGTGGGACAAACGGGGTCGGGCTAGCTGGAAAAACGACCGCCCAAGGCACTGTCGTGGGTCGGCCCCAGAGTTCCCCATTGATAAAGTTGGCAATGCGACCAAGAAAAATCCCCGGGGTTGCAGCAAGGCTGAGGGCATCCGCCAAGCGCCACGGGGTGACTCCCTCCCTCCGCCCGAAGAGCCATGCAGCGGCGATAAGACCGAGGATACCGCCGTGGCTGGCCATACCTCCCTCCCAGACCCGGAAAAGCGAGAGCGGGTCACGCAGGGTGTGCTGCAAGTCGTAAAACAGCGCGTAGCCAAGCCTACCTCCCGCCAAAATACCTACGATAGCCCAAGTCAGAAAATCGCTAACCCTCTCGAGCAGCAGCGGGAGCCACCCTTCCCTCTGCCAGCGGCGCATCATGAAGTAACCAGCGATAAAGCCAGCGACATAGGCCAAGCCATACCAGCGAAAGCCAACACCCTCGGCAAACTCCCATGCAAACGGGCTCAAATCGTGGCAATAATAATTATTCAACATTTCGCTTGCATTCTACACGAAGATTGGCACGCTTGTCAGTCTTTTCTAAAACCAAATGTAAGGAATGATTATGGGTTTTGCAGTGATACGCACAGGCGGTAAACAATACCGCGTCGCATCGGGAGATGTGATCGAGATTGAGAAAATTGAAGTCGAGCCAGGCCAGGCCACCGAGTTTTCGGATGTCCTCCTCGTGGCCGATGGCGATAAAGTCCAGATTGGCCACCCCACCGTGGCCGGGGCTTCGGTGAGTGCCGAAGTCGTGGATCAGGTCAAGGCCGACAAGGTAGTCGCCTACAAATTCAAGCGGCGCAAAGGCTATCACCGCACTGTGGGCCATCGCCAGCAGCTCACCAAAATTAAAATCACAGGCATCAAAGCCTAAGGAGAAAAACCATGGCACATAAAAAAGGTCAAGGAAGCGTCAAGAACGGCCGCGATAGTATCGGCAAACGCCTCGGCGTGAAAATATACGGCGACCAAGCTGTCATCGCTGGAAACATCATTGTGCGCCAGCGCGGCACCAAGTTTCACCCCGGTCGCAATGTCGGCATGGGCAGGGATTTCACTCTCTTCGCACTCGTGGATGGCCAAGTCAAATTCGACAAAGCCAACCGCCGCGTGAGTGTTGTCGCCGCACCTGCTACGAACTGAACTACTCAGAGAGATGTCCCTCTGTGGCATCTCTTTTTGGATAATACGCCTCCACAAAATTGGGGGCGTTTTTTTTGTGGGTAATATTCTTGTCCGTGCTCGGACAGGTCATAGTATGGGTGGCGTATGCATAGTGGGTTGGTGAGTCTGATGTCGGCAGTGGGGTTGTCTTGCACCGTGGCGTGGGTGGTGGCAGGACTTCGAAAACTCTTCGTTTGCAAGGTATGGGTAGTTTCTACGCCTGTGCTCGTAGCTATCTTCTGCACTGCGGCTGTGTCTGGATGCGTATTGTCATTATTCTACGGGAGCTATGACCATGTATCGCCGGCTCTAGCAGGATGCTACGGCGTATTGACACTTGGCTGGGCAGTGCCAGCGCTGCGGCGTGGGGGAGTGTTCGTCATCGGACCCAGCTTTTCCGACCTCAAGACAACAGTGCTTGCCATCGTGCAAAAACGGGGCTGGCAAGGCGACCCATTGGTAGATGGAATCAAAGTATCTGATCCGACTGGAGCAGTTACTACACTCCACATAGACGCGTTTTCTGATACCAACGGGCTCGTTCACCTCTCGGCTCAACCCCCGGGTGGGGTTCATCTGCAAGAAATTGTTCAGGCAATCCCAACCACCCTCTCGCTCCCAGTTTCTTCCGCATCAGGCTGGGTTTTCATCGCCCTCTCTTTGCTCCCACTAAGCTGGTGGATCAACACGGATATAGCAGCCTCGCCACAGCTCGCAACCCCAGTGCAGCATCAAGTGGATAGGATGTCTATCGAGGAAAAAAGATACGCGCAGATGATCGAACAATCTCCCTCTGATTTTGAAGCGTGGGCAACCAGGAGCTTGGCTCGTTTTAAATCGGGAAATTACACTGGTGCCATCGAAGACGCCACGCAGGCGATCTCCCTCGATCCTAGTGCCCAAGCGTGGCGTGCTTACATTGCCCGAGGTCAATCCTACCATGCCATCGGCGAATATAAACTGTCCTTGGAAGACTATAACAAAATTGTCCATTTAAGCCAGACCAGCCGATGGGTTCACGAACTTTCGGCCTACTCCTACCTAGCACGCGGCAAAGGCGAGGAGGCTGCCATGAGCCTTCGACAGAGCTTAAACAATAACTTCTATCCTCATGTGGCATTCCGGCTTGGGATGACCCTGTTGCTGCTCGGGCAGACGGATGAGGCATCTGCGACTTTCAACAAACTCGACGGATTGTGGAAAGACCATGCCCTAGTCGTGACCGACTATTTGGCCAGAAATATCCCCGTGGCATCCAAGAGACTCGCTGAACTTCGAGTCGCGCACCCTCAGTGGGCCGAAGCCGCTTTACTGGAGTATATGCTGGCGATCAGGTCAGGCGCCAAACCTGTCTTCACTCCACCCCCTGCCCCGCTGCAAATCTGGCAACAATATTGGGTGCAACTCGGTCAGGGCAAAATCTCCCTACAACATGCACTGCGATCTGTTGAAGATGTTTCCGGGGGAGCCAATATCCGTGGCAGACGCGCCGAGTGTTTTCTGTTGGCCGGCTACCTCGCCTTGGGCACTGGAGATAAACGCCAAGCTCTTGAGCATTTCATCTCTACGACACAGACCGCGCCGTTACTCACACACGCCTACCTCTTAGCTCGATTTGAGAGCATCCGCCTCGATCCAGATATCGAAGCCTCACGCCTCGCCCCTACCCCCATGCTGGTGAATCCCCGCTGATCAGAGGGTAGCCCCAAATAATTTCCCTACCGCTGCCGTGAGCGCCATGGCAAAACAGCCCCAGACACAGACGCGCACCGCCCCACGAAGAGGGTGAGCCCCCCCAAGTCGCGACGCCGTGGCCCCAAGTAGAGCAAGCAGGAGCATGGCCACACACGGTATGATCCAAAGCACGATAGAGGCACTGGCAGCAGCAGCAGACAACACAGGCACTGTAGCCCCGGCTGCAAAGGCAGATGCTGACCAGAGTGCTGCCTGCAAGGGCCGGGCGCTCAGCTCTTCCGTGATGCCAATATCGTCACGGGCATGGGCTGCCAAGGCATCGTGCTGCATGAGTTGGCGAGCGACCTCCTGAGCCAAAGCAGGATCGAGACCTCGCCTCTGATAAATCCCAGCCAACTCGTCTTCTTCCGCTTCGATGTTCGCTTCCAGCGATGCCTTTTCAATCTCGATGTCAGCTCGCTCTGTATCTTGTTGGGTCTTGACAGAGACATACTCACCAGCAGCCATAGAGAGCGCCCCCGCCACCAGCCCTGCAATACCTGCCAACACGATAGACTCCCTACCGGAACCTGCCGCAGCAACTCCGATGACAAGACTCGCTGTAGAGACAATACCATCATTGGCACCGAGCACAGCAGCCCTGAGCCAACCTGATCGGTGGATACGGTGTGACTCGGCGTGGGTCATGATGCTAATAAAAGAGTGATCTGCGATCAGTGCCGGAAATGGCGGCGACCCGTGAAAATCATGGCGATATTCCGCTCCTCGGCAGCGGCAATCACATCCGCATCGCGAACACTACCCCCAGGCTGGATGGCGGCAGTGGCTCCAGCCTCAGCCGCAGCGATCAAGCCGTCGGGGAAAGGGAAAAACGCATCGGAAGCAATAATTGAACCTTGCAGAGAGAGCTTGGCTTCGCCCGCTTTCCATACGGCAATTTTCGAGGAATCCACGCGAGACATCTGCCCGGCACCGACGCCGAGCGTGCGATCCGCCGCGGCATAGACGATGGCATTGGATTTCACATGTTTGACCACGCGCCAACCGAAACGGAGGGCACGGAGTTCTTCGGGCGTGGGCTGCCTGCGGGTGACCGCTTTCCAGTTATTTTCCTGATGCGGAAGCGTGTCGCTTTCCTGCACGAGCACGCCACCGAGCACGGTGCGGAAGTCGGCGCGGACCGCGTGCGGATCGGAGTGTTTCAGGAGCATGAGACGAAGATTTTTCTTGGCGCGCAAAATGGTCAGAGCCTCTTCTGTGAAAGAAGGGGCAATGATGACCTCGCTAAAAATTTCCGCGATAGCAGAAGCCGTGGCGCCATCGAGAGAGCGGTTCACAGCTATGATACCACCGAAGGGTGCCTGTTTGTCAGTCGCGTAGGCCTTATCCCATGCCTCTTTCAACTGCTCCGCCGAGCCAATGCCACAGGGGTTGGTGTGTTTGAGGATAGCCACGGTGGGCTCCTCGAACTCCCCGATAAGCTGGGAGGCAGCACTCAGGTCTATGATGTTGTTGTAGGAAAGTTCCTTGCCATGCAGTTGTTCGAAATGTGCGGCAAAATCGCCGTAGAGCGCGGCTTTTTGGTGGGGGTTCTCACCGTAGCGGAGGCTTTGCGCTTGGCGCATGGGCAGGGAGATGATCTCCGGCCATCCAGCGTCATCCGTGGTCGAGGAGAGGTGTTGGGCTATGAGCGAATCGTAGTAGCCCGTGTGACGGAAAACTTTTGCTGCGAGCGTTCGTTTCAAGGTGGGGGAAGTGTCACCAGCGGCTGTGATTTCACCGAGCACGGCGGTGTAATCGTCCGGGTCGCAAACTACGGTGACGGAGTTGTGATTTTTAGCAGCACTGCGGAGCATCGAAGGGCCACCAATGTCAATGTTCTCCACGCATTCCTCATGCGAGACCCCAGATTTTTTTACTGTGGCTTCAAAGGGGTAGAGGTTCACCACCACGAGGTCTATGGCACCGATACCGTGTTCTGCTGCCTGGGCTTCATGCTCGGCGTTGCCCCGGATGTAGAGCAGGCCGCCGTGGACTTTCGGGTGGAGTGTTTTCACGCGCCCGTCCATCATCTCGGGAAAACCAGTGTAGTCAGAAATTTCGATGGGCGAGAGACCTTCGCTCTTGAGGAGCTTGGCTGTGCCACCGGTAGAGATGATTTCAATACCGAGCGAGGAGAGGCCTTTGGCAAAATCCACCAGGCCGCGTTTGTCCGAAACTGATATGAGGGCGCGTTTGACTTTCATTGCGATGAAATAGACACTGGTGGCGGTGACAGACAATGAAAATTGAAACTTATTGCGGCGGAGACTTGCAGACCAACTGCTATTTCATCCCAGAAATTGGGGCGCTTTTCGATGCGCCAGACACAGCGGCGGACTGGATATCAGCGCGCGGGTGGAAGGTGCGCCACCTCGTGCTCACCCACGGACATTTCGACCACATCATGGACGGCGCCCGTATCGTGCGCGAACACGGGGCGAAAGTTTATATCCACCAAGCCGACGAGGGGATGATCACCGACGGGGACATCTGGAAAAAATTTGGATGGCCGATTGAGGTCGAGTCTTTCCGCGCCGACACGCTGGTCCCCGAGAGCGAGGCGTTTTCCATCGGAGAGACGCTCTGCCAAACCTTCCACATCCCAGGTCATAGCCCTGGTAGTATTTGCTACTACTTTGCATCTGCTGGCCAAGTCATGGGTGGCGATGTTCTTTTCCGAGGTGGCGTAGGCCGTTGGGATTTGCCCGGCGGTTCGAGAGAGAGTCTGGTGAACGGCATCCGCGCCAAGCTCCTGCCATTACCTGAATCCACGGTGGTCTATCCGGGTCACGGTCCCGAGACGACGATCGGGCGCGAAAAAGTGTCGAACCCATTTCTGCAATAGCTACGAGAATCAACAGAAAGTTTTTATGATGAAATTGACCTTGGGGCACAGCCCCGACCCTGACGACGCTTTTATGTTTTACGCGCTGGCTGCTAGTAAAATCCCTACAGGCGACTACGAGTTCGAACACATTTTGCAAGATATCCAGACGCTCAACGAAAGAGCCGGGCGAGAGGAGCTGGACATCACCGCTGTCTCGATCCACGCCTACGCCTACTTGTCCGACCGCTATGCGTTGCTCTCGAGCGGGGCAAGCATGGGAGACAACTACGGACCCATGCTAGTGTCGCTCTCGCCGGTTTCGAGAGAGGATCTTACCAGCAAAGTGATCGCAGTGCCCGGCATCCAAACGAGTGCCTACCTCGCGCTCCAACTTTATCTCGGGGGCAAGGGTGGCGAGGCTTTCCAGTTTATTGTGGTGCCATTCGACCAGATTTTCGAAGCGCTCAAAGAAGGGCGTGCCGATGTGGGTTTGATTATCCACGAGGGGCAGCTCACCTATGCCCGCGAAGGCTTCCATCTCGTCGAAGACCTCGGTGTCTGGTGGCACCGCGAGACGGGTGGGTTGCCATTGCCGCTCGGTGGAAATGCCATACGCCGCAGCTTGGGGGAAGAGCGTATCCGCGAGATTTCTACCATCCTGCGCCAGAGTATTCTTTACGGTCTGGAACACCGCCAAGCAGGGGTGCGCCATGCCTTGCCACTGGGTCGCGGATTGGACGAGAGCGATGCGGATCGTTTCATCGGGATGTATGTCAACGAGCTGACTGTTGACTACGGTGACCGCGGGAGAAAAGCTGTCACCGCGTTCCTCAGTCGTGCCGCCGAGCACGGTCTGATTCCCGCGATGCCGGAGATTATCTTTTACTAAACCGCTGGGCTAGTGGCACAGCGGTCTCCGGGTCAAGGGGCTGCTACTGGAGTCACTACAGGCAGGATGACGCGAGAGGCGTTGCCCGAGGAGCAGTGAATCTTGTGGGTAGCGGTGACGGCTTGATCCATGGAGCTGACGGGCTCGTAAGTGTTGGGATGAACCTCGTAGGCGGGTGTGCTGCTGCTGGTGACAAAGATCCCGATACGGTGTCCTTTATTGAAGACCATAGCCGTGCTGTTGCAGGGAAAAGCCAGCTTGTAAACTTTGTCTTTTTCCATGGGGCCAGCCTGCTGGGCGAGACCGTCGCGGTAGCGAGCCATGGCCGCTCCCTCGCGGATTATGAGTTCTTTGCCGTCGGGGTAAATATCCACAAACTTCACGATAAACGCAGAATCGGGCGCATCGGATGAGATACAGAGTTCTGCTTGGAGTTTGCCGGCTACTTCCATCGGGGTTTCTAGTGGTTCGGAGACGAAGCGAAGGATGTCCTGCCTGTCTTTGAGCGGAGCCGCATCCACCAAACCGTTAGGCCCTTTGCTAAATGACCATCCTCCGCCAAGTGTGGATGCCGGGTTTTTGGGGTCGTAAGTGTAGGCTTTCGATCCCGAGCCTGTAGGAGCCTCTTTTGCCAGAGCACCGTCAGCAGTAAAATAAAACGAGGTGGGCGTATGGGCGGGAGGCCATGAGTTGGCAACCTTGAAAATATTGCCGGGAGCTGCCGGGTCGGTGACATCGCCCATGACGGCATAGCGGAGTGTAGATTTTTCAGAAACCGGATCTCCGTCGAGAACGGAAAGAAAAGAGACTTTTGCAGAGGGCGCACCCTGTTTAATAGACAATTTGGCGGCAGCCTCGTTACCAGGACCACCGTGGTGACCCGCGGCAACTGTGATGAAGACACGGCCAGTAGCGGCGAATTTTTCAAACATGTCCAAGCCGGCATCACCGAAGATATTGAACCACTTGTCGTCCGCGATATAGACGGTCTTGTTGTCTTTGGCTGCCTCATCGAGGATCGCGTTCCACTTGGCCATGTCGTAAGAATACAATGTGGGCTTAGGCCATTCGGATTTTGCTAGGTTGCGGTTGGAGAGCCAGTTATACATCCAGCGGCGCACGCCATTTTCAAAAGACCAGTAGAGGTAAGAATTGCCTGCGGAATTGCTTGGGTTTACTACGACAAGGTTGGGGTGTTTGCAGAAATAGGCCATGGCAGCGCACATGCCGTTGCCACTGCCGCCGGTCATACCAACTTTCCCGTTGCACCACGATTGTTTTACCACCCAGTCTATCGAGTCATAGCCATCGGTGATCTCAATCTCGTTGTTGATGGAATCTCCTGAAGAGCCTTTGGAATCACCATCGCCGCGCGGGTCTTGGACCACGCAGGCGTAATCATTTTTTGCAGTTAGACCTTTGAAATATTTTTGTCCACCTTTGCGCTCGTAAGGCGTGCGGACGAGAATGGTGGCCCATGGGCCGTCCCCGGGAGGAAGGAATACGGTGGTGGCTAGCTCCACTCCATCCCGCATCGGCATCATAAGGTTTTGAAAAGTGTAGCCGGGCTTGAGGGTCTTGAGCACTTCATCGGGCTTGAAATTGCCACCCGTGTTTGCCCACTCCTTGCCATCGGAGGAGACACCGCCTTGCGCCGGGGCGGATGCTGGCGCCGAGTCAGGAGCTGAGGCCGTGGGCTGCCCGGAGGCTTTGGCCGCAGCGCGTTTGGCTTCGACCTCTTGGACATATTGCATGTCTTCAGGGGAGAGTTTGCCTTTGCCTGTGGGATATTTTTTTCCGTCTGCACCGAGGATGACTAGGTTTTTTTCATTGCTATTGGCCATGGTGCCTACGAGTTCTTTACCGTCCACCATCCATGTGCGAGAAGCCTCAGGAGCAGTCGGCTGGGCGGTAAGACATGAACCTGAAATGGCAATAAGTATGGAGAGTATGGAAATTAATTTGAGCTGCATCATATTATCCATGATGCAGCACGAACCTATGCTTGAAAAGAAAATACTGCCTGCGCGTCAATGATC
>DYRQ01000070.1 GCA_020718645.1 Verrucomicrobium spinosum | reverse complement strand
TGTGTATCCAATATCAAGGTTACGATGCACTAGGAGCACACCCATCAATATCTGTATGGATCGAGCGTCCTCCAAGGCATGAGCAAACTCGCAAGGTGTCGGTGTCAGACAAACACTCGCAGGAGAACCAAAACTTGAGAATAGCTTACTGACCACCAGATGAGTCTGCTCCCCGAGAGTGAGACTCGCGATCCAGCCTACAAGAAAAGCAACAAAGAGTGCCAGCACCTGCACGAGCCGCGTCTGATTCTTGTGGGACATCGCTTGTTTTTAGCGGGCAAACGATGGCTCAACCAAGAAAAAACACCAATACCTCATAGCAGAGCGATCAGCCAGCCCCAGAAACCTTGGAGTGCCGCAGCCCCGAAGAAGGTGATCGCACCAAGATATACCCAAGCCATCACCGACACCACATACCCTGCCGTGAGGAGCACTCCATCTTTTTCCATGCGCCCCAGTGTGAGCAGCACGATCGCCCACGCTGGGATCGAGTTGGTCAAGGGCAGAGCGAGCGGCATCGCCAAGACCACACCTGAAGCAGAAATGGCAGCCCCCTCGAGAAAGTGAGATCCACGAAATTGGAGCGCAGACCAGCGGGGCTTGACCACAGTCTCCAGCCAGCGGGCAACTTTGCCGGAACTTTCGAGCACTTTGACCAAGGTCGAACCCGAGATTTTGTGGCCGAGAATGAAATCCGGCAACCATGGTTTCTGCCCTACAGCCAAGCGAACCCCCATGACAGCCACAGCAAGCCCGACAGGTGTAGAAATAACAGGCAAGGGAACAGGCGTGCAAAAAGGGAGCGTGAGCAGCAATACTACCACGGCAAAGCCGCGCCCTTTGAGAGCCTGCTCAATATCGCCAACACTCAAATCCCGGCCTCCTGCCTCGCGCCCCAATGCGACCAGATCTTCACTCAGCTTTGCATTCATACAGCAAATCTTAGCACAGGAAATTGTCCCACCACGACACTCACATGAAATTTTTACTCCGCAAACGGTTCATTTTTGAAAAAGCTCTTGCAGAAGCCAATAGGTTTTATAAATCAACCACACAGCATGGTTGAAAAAATTCATGATGTCAGAACGCAGACCACCAAGTTATTTAGGTGCCGCTTTACAATGCCCTCATTGAGATAGAGACAATTCAATGGCAAACATCTTTCCCCGCTGGACGAACTTCCTCCCGATAAAAATCATCGTGATGGTGATCACCATCGTCCCTCTCCTGATCGTCGGTGCAACCTATTATTTCACTCCGAAATACACCCGTGTCGGCTACATGCCCACACAGCCCGTCTCCTACAGCCACGCCCTCCATGTCAACCAGCTAGGCATGGATTGCCGCTACTGCCACACCGGCGTCGAAGTCTCGAGCCACTCGAATGTCCCCACCACGCAGACCTGCATGAACTGCCACACAGCCATTAAAAAAGATTCCTCAAAACTAGCTGCACTGCGCGAAAGCTGGGAAACAGGCCGCCCAATGAATTGGGTGAAAATTCACAAAGCCCCTGACTATGTCTATTTCAACCACGCCGCGCATGTGAACCGGGGCGTCGGCTGCGCGAGCTGCCACGGCCAGATCAACCGTATGGAAGTCGTCTGGCACGACCAACCCCAAAGCATGGGTTGGTGCCTCGAGTGCCACCGCGCGCCGCACCAACAAATCCGTCCCAAAGAGGAGATTTACAACCTCGACTGGAAAGCCCCCAGCCGCGAGGCTCAGCTCACCATGGGCACAGAACTTGTCAAACAATGGAACATCAACCCGCCGCAAACCTGCGCGGCCTGCCACCGATAGGAGCCCGCGATTAGCATGAAACGCGTCATCCAGCACCCCACAGCACCCTCCTCGGGCCGCACCTACTGGCGCAGCACAGGCGAACTGCTGGACACTCCCGAGTTCCGCGAGCAACTCGAGCGCGAATTCCCCCAAGGCATCGCCGAGCTGGAAGCCGGCGTCTCCCGCCGCGATTTCGTGAAGCTCCTGACCGCTTCCATGGCACTCGCCGGCGTCGGCCTCACCGGTTGCCGCAGACCCGAGGCTCACTTGGTGCCCTTCACCAAATCTCCCGAGTGGATGATCCCAGGCCGCCACCTCCACTACTCGACAGCCATGCCGCGCCGCGAGGGGGCTCTACCGCTCCACGCCACCTCTTTTGAAGGCCGTCCCACTAAGGTCGAAGGCAACCCTTTCCATACCGACAGTGCCGGGAAAACCGATATTTTCGCCCAAGCCTCTATTCTCGATCTCTACGATCCCGACCGCGCCCGCCGCTATCTTGCCTCGGGCAAGCCCATGGAGCAGACAGCATTTTTAGCCGCACTCGACTCCGCTGTTCAGTCATGGAAAGACGGGAGCAGCGTTGCTGTCCTCGAGGATGGACTCGACTCTCCTACCCGCGCCCGTTTGCGTGCCGAAGTTCTCAAAAAATTCCCTAAAATCTCATGGGCTTCGCACGAACCCTTGGCTCCAGGACGCAACGGCACAGCCGCTGAAATCGCTTTTGGCGAGGGTGCCCGCCTTGTGCCTCAGTTCGGCAAAGCCTCAGTCGTTGTCGCTGTAGATCACGATTTTCTCTCGGCTCACGAGAGCGGGATCAAGGCCATTCGCGATTTTGTCGGTGGCCGCCGCGTCCGTAAAGCGGGCGACCAGATGAACCGACTCTATGCCATCGAACACCGCTACACGGTGACTGGTGGCATGGCCGATCACAGGCTCCGCCTCCCCGCTTCGCAGATGGGTTCTTTCCTTGCGGCTCTGGCTCTCGAACTCAGCAAGCTCGGCGTAGGCTCTGGCCTGGACGATCTGGCGGCTGCTTCAGGTCAAACCACCGAACTCGCCGGGGAAACCCTCGAATGGATTACCGCTCTCGCTGCTGATCTGGCTGCCGCCAAAGGCTCAGCGCTGGTGACTGTTTCCCAACGCCAATCGGTGCAGTGCCAGCTCTTGGCTATCGGCATCAACCACGCCTTGGGCGCCATGGGTCAAACCCTGAAAGTCCGCCAAATGCCCAGCACCGGGGTGGACACGCTCAAATCTCTTGTCACAAAAATTTCTGCCGGACAGATCAAGACTCTCGTGATCCTCGGTGGCAACCCTGCTTACACTGCACCCTCTGACTACGAGTTCGCGGCTCAACTCGCCTCAGTTCCCTCGGTAATTTATCTCGGCGATTCCGAGAATGAAACCGCTGCATGCGCCCACCTTTTTGCACCTAAGTCGCACTATCTGGAGGCTTGGGGCGATGCCCGTTCGTGCGACGGCTCCTACCTCACGGCTCAACCCCTGATTCTTCCTCTGTGGAGCAGCCTGAGCGACATCCAACTGCTCGCCCGGATACTCGGCATCAAAACTGATGACGAGCCCACCTTGGTCAAACAATCGTTCGCCGCCATCACCGGTCTCTCGGTTGGCTCGACTGATTTTGAAGCCGCATGGAAAAAATGTCTGCACGACGGCTTTTTGGCTGGCTCGGCTGCTTCGCCCGAAGGTCGTGCCCCCAGCACGGGCGCCGTGCGTGCGTGGCTCGCATCGAATAAAGTCCCCGCTCCCCGCGTGGCTGCCGACAGCATCGAGGTGGTTTTCTCGGGTGACTACAGCGTGGAAGACGGACGCTACAACAACAACGGCTGGCTCCAAGAATCTCCCGATCCGATCACGAAACTGACCTGGGAAAATGCAGCGCTCATGAGCGCTACCACCGCGAAGAAAATCGGCGTGAAAAACGCTGTGGTCAGCGGCATATTGACCGTGGACAAAATCCGCATTGCGGTCAATGGCCAGTCGGTGGAGGCTCCTGCCTTGATCGTGCCGGGCCACGCCGATTACACCATCACTCTCCCCTTGGGCTATGGCCGCACCAAAACTGGCCGCGTAGGCAAGGCCAGCGGTTTCAACGCTTACCCCCTCCGCAGCTCGTCTTCTGATTATGTGGCCATCGGGGCACAAGTGTCGCTTTCCTCATCGGGATACAAGCTGGCCATCACGCAAGAACACTCCGCCATGGAAGGCCGTGCCATCGTGCGCGAGGCTTCGCTGGAGGTTTTCAACCAAGACCCTGAGTTCGTGAATAAGGTGGGTATTGATTCCCATGCCCCGCCGAATGTCTCTTTCTACAAGAACCCGCCGCTGACAGGCGTTCACCAGTGGGGCATGTCGCTGGATCTCACCACCTGCACGGGCTGCACCGCCTGCGTGGTAGCTTGTCAGGCTGAGAATAACATCCCTATCGTCGGCAAAGATCAAGTCGCCAAAGGCCGTGAGATGCACTGGATCCGAATTGACCGTTACTACTCTGGCACCGAGGAAAACGCCGAAATGCTCGTGCAGCCCATGACTTGCGTGCAATGCGAAAACGCGCCCTGCGAAACTGTCTGCCCGGTCAACGCCACAGTCCACAACGAGGAAGGTCTCAATGTGATGACCTACAACCGCTGCATCGGCACTCGCTACTGCGCCAACAACTGTCCCTTCAAGGTGCGCCGTTTCAATTATTTCAACTATAGCGACCGTCCGACTGACAAGCTTTATTGGGGGCCTCTGGCCGCGAAGGATACCGCGGAGACCACCAAGATGCAGCGCAATCCGAATGTCACTGTGCGCATGCGCGGTGTCATGGAGAAATGCACCTTCTGCGTGCAGCGCCTCGAAGCGGCTAAGATTGACCAGAAAGCCAAGAACGCCTTTACGGACAAGACAGAAATCCCCACGGATTCGGTCATGACCGCCTGCCAGCAAGCTTGCCCGACAGACGCGATCGTCTTCGGCAATCTCAACGACGAAAACAGCCGCGTGGTGCACCTCAAACAAGCGCCTCACGACTACGCCGTGCTGGGTTACCTCAACCTCAAACCCCGTGTCACCTACCTCGGACGCATCCGCAATATCAACGCGGAGATGCCCGGCGCCGAAAACTTGGTGATGAGCACCATGAATGAGATGCACCACGGTGGCGCCCACGAGCCGCATGCCGAAGGCGTGAAAGAGGCGGGCGAGGACGCTATTCACGAAACTTACAAAACCCAATCTAACCACTGATAATTATGGCGCACGGAACAGCACCCCTCTTTGAGCCCCACCCCGATCTCCATGTGGTGGAGCGCGCGCCCTTGGTTTTGAATGGCCGTAGCATGGGATGGATCACCGAACATGTCTCGCAGATCGTCGAGCAGCGCGCCAAGTCGTGGTGGTGGTGGGCTGTCATGATCACTGGTTTCGTGGCTTGCTTGGTGCCCCTCGCGCTCGCCTACCTCGTCAGCACAGGCGTCGGTGTCTGGGGCAACAACCAGCCTGTCAGTTGGGCGTGGGACATCACCAACTTCGTGTTCTGGATCGGTATCGGTCATGCCGGCACTTTGATTTCAGCCATCCTTTTCCTGACCCGCCAGAAGTGGCGCACCTCGATCAACCGATCAGCCGAAGCGATGACAATTTTCGCCGTGATTTGCGCCGCCATCTTCCCCGTGTTCCATGTGGGTCGCATCTGGTTTGCTTGGTTCCTATTCCCAATACCTAACTCGAATGTGATCTGGCAAAACTTCCGCAGCCCGCTGCTCTGGGATGTATTCGCGGTCTCGACCTATTTCACGGTGTCACTGCTGTTCTGGTATGTGGGTTTGGTTCCTGACTTGGCCACGATCCGCGACCGCGCCACCACCAAACTGCGCAAGGTGGTTTACGGCGCCCTTGCTCTTGGCTGGCGCGGTTCCAACCGCAACTGGCGTCACTACGAGAAAGCCTATTTGGTGCTGGCGGGTATCTCGACGCCGCTCGTTCTCTCGGTGCATAGCGTGGTCTCCTTCGACTTTGCCACTTCGGTCATCCCCGGCTGGCACACCACCATCTTCCCTCCCTACTTTGTGGCGGGTGCTATCTTTGGTGGATTTGCCATGGTGCTGACCCTCTTGATCCCCGCTCGTGCGCTCTACGGTCTGCACGATTTGATCACTGATAAACACATTGATAACATGTGCAAAATCGTGCTCCTGACCGGAACCATTGTCGGTTACGCCTACATGATGGAGCTGTTCATCGCGTGGTATTCTGGTAATCCATTTGAGCAGTGGGTCTTCTTCCGCAACCGTATTGCAGCCCCTGGGTTCTCCGATCAGCCAGCCCCCTACTGGTGGGCTTACTGGTCCATGATCGGGTGCAATGTGATCGCCCCGCAATTTTTCTGGTTCAAGTTCTGCCGCCAACACGCTGTAGTGGTCTGGATCATCGTGCAGTTCCCGAACATTGGCATGTGGTTCGAGCGCTTCGTGATTATCGCCACCTCGCTGCATCGCGATTATGTCCCATCATCGTGGGGTTACTTCACCCCGACGATCACCGACATACTGCTGTTCGTGGGCACGATTGGACTCTTTGTTTTCCTCTTCCTTTTGTTCGTGAGATTCCTGCCCATGATCACCATCTTCGAGGTGAAGGCCGTGCTGCCCGAAGCCGACCCGCACCACGACCATGGGGGACACGGACACGCGAAAGAGCCCCAAGCAGCGCAGGGACACTGATACCATGACCGAGACACAAGGCAGATTGTTTGGAGTAGGCGCAGAGTTTTCGAGCGCTTCGCAGGTATATGCAGCGGCAGAGAAATGCCGCGACCACGGATTTAAACGGTGGGATGTCCACACCCCATTCCCTGTGCATGGCATGGATGACGCCATGGGACTCGGCCCTTCGCGCCTCTCGTTTTTCTCGCTCATGGGTGCCTGCACGGGTGTGACCGTTGCATTTCTGTTGATTTTTTTGACGACCGCCGATTACAAACTGCCTGACTGGGTGCCCATGTGGCTGCACCAGAACTACCCCCTCATCGTAAACGGCAAACCGTTCTTCGCTTTTGAGCCTTCGATCCCCATTTTCTTCGAGCTGGCCATCCTCTGCACCGCCCTGTTCACCATAGGCGCATTATTAGCCATGAACATGCTACCTCGCTGGAATCATCCCTGCTTCAACTGGGATCGTTTCGCCAAGGTGACCGACGATAAGTTTTTTATCGTGATCGAAGCCTGCGACCCCAAATTCTCCGAGTTGGAGACCCCTGATTTCCTGAAATCCCTCGGTGCTGGAGCGGTCGAGATGATCCACGAGGACAAGGAGTAATATGCCGATACTACGCTTTTTCTTCCTGGGTGTTTTTGTGGCTGGCGTGGCGGTGCTGGCTATCGCTGGCCTGCGCGGCACCCAACACCACCGTTTTTCCCAGCCGCCGCTGGAGGTTTTTCCTGACATGGATCGCCAGCCAAAATTCAAAGCCCAGAGCCCATCGCCGTTTTTTGCCGATGGTCGCGCCGGCCGTGCAGAGATTCCCGGCACTGTTCCAGTGGAATATCCCGCGGACCATGAGGCTCTAGCCACTGGTCGCATCGGTGACCGTTGGGTCACGGGTTTCCCTGTTCCTGTTACCGCCGAACTCATGGCTCGTGGCAAAGAACGCTACACCATCAATTGCGCCATCTGCCACGGTGACACGGGTGTAGGCAACGGCATGGCCAAACAATTTGGCCACACCACCGTGGCCAGCCTCCACCAAGAGCGTCTGCGCGAGATGCCGGAGGGTGAAATTTTCCATACTATCGCAAAAGGTCGTGGTAACATGGGTGCCTACCCACACATTAAACTCGAGGATCGCTGGGCCATCATCGCCTATGTCCGCGCCCTTCAGATGAGCCAGCATGTGCCCGCCGATGAACTTCCACCCAAAACCCGCGCAAAACTCCAGTGACCCATGAGCGAGACTTCCCACAAGACCATTCCCAAGTTTGACCCGGCGAAAGCGGGCAACCTCCCGAAACTATTTTTGGGCGCAGGCGCCTTGGGCCTGCTCGGCACCTTGGCTGGTTTCGCCGTTGCCCCGAAACAGGCTGCCTTCTCTTATCTCTGGGCCTTTGTCTATGCTTTCACTCTCTGCGCAGGCTCTCTCTTCTGGGTGCTGTTGCACCACGCAGTAGATGCCGACTGGACTGTGGTCGTCCGCCGATTTTTGGAGAAAGTCGCTGGCCTGTTTCCCTATCTGGCACTGTTGTTTTTGCCGGTCGTATTTTCTGCCCCGATGATTTACGAGTGGATGACTGTGGATCCCGGCACGGATGTGCTGCTCGACCACAAGGCGGTGTTCCTCGATGGTGGACGCAACGGCGCTGGCTTCTTTTACTACGGCCGCGCGTTCTTCTACTTCGCTTTCTTCATGGGTGCCGCCACCCTTTACAAAAAATTCTCCGTCGCCCAAGACGCTGATGGCAATCCGCATCTCACCAACAAAATGCGGCACATGGCCTACGGCATGATCCCGTTCTTCGCGGCTTCGATCACCTTCTTCGCCTTCGATTATTTGATGGCGCTGGACTACCACTGGTTCTCGACCATGTGGGGCGTCTATATCTTTGCTGGCTCGGCTCAGAGTTCCATGGCTCTCTTGATCGTGATCAGCAACGCATGCCGCCGGGCTGGATATCTCGATGGTGTGATGTCCGTGGAGCACAACCACATCATGGGCAAGCTGCTCTTCGCCTTCACCGTATTCTGGGCTTACATTACCTTCAGCCAATACTTCTTGATCTACTACGCCAACATCCCTGAGGAGACTTGGTTCTTCCACCACCGCAACACTAACTCGTGGCAGTGGCTGAGCGCGGTGCTGGTCTTTGGTCACTTCCTGCTTCCGTTCTGCCTACTGATCACCCAGCCCGCCAAACGCGATGGACGCCGTTTGTTCTGGGCCTGCGGCGTTGTATTGACCATGCACCTTCTCGATCTTTACTGGATCATCATGCCGCAGAAGCAGATCAATGAAGCCCTCCACGCCGCCGGGAGTCTTCAGGCTGCCGTGGCGAAAACTGGCTCGATTGAGTCACTCCACTTGGCACCGCACATTCTCGACCTCTGCTCCCTGCTCGGTGTAGTCGGCATCATGGGCTGGCTTTTCCTGAAAAGCTTGGCTCAAGACGCTATCTACCCAGTGCGTGACCCACGACTCCCCAATTCCATCAACCTCAAAAACTGACCGACATGATACACTCTCTCATCAACGGACACAGCGAACGCGGCGGGGTGCTGGTAAACTTCGCGGCCACCGTGGCGGGCGCAGCGATTTTCGGCTTGGTCACATGGGCTCTGGTCGGGGCAACGAAAAATTTCGAGACGCCCGATTCCACCCGTGCTGCCGAACGCGCGGCTGCCTTGCAAAAACTCAAAGAAGAGAACGCTATAACCCTCGGCAGTGCCGCTTGGGTGGATCCCTCCAAAAAAATCGCCCGCATCCCTGTGGATGACGCCATGGCACTGACCGTAGCCAAGTATAAAAATAGCACCGCCCAAGCGGGTTCCAAGGTGGACTGGTCCACCGTGCCACCGACTCTGGTTGTGCCTCCCTCGAAGAATCCATGAAAGACGCAGACTGTCAGGCTCAAGTGAATTGTGAATGCGCCGCGCAGACGAGTGCAGCAGATCGTGCGCGCCTCGACGCTGCCTGTGCCGTGCCCGTCCTCGGTTTTTTTGGCTCGGCTATTTTTTGGCTGCTGGCCGCTTCTCTTTTATCCCTGATTGCTTCGATCAAATTACATTATCCGTCTTTCTTGGCTGATGCTTCATGGCTGACTTATGGCCGTGTGAATGCCGCCGCCACCTCAGCCCACATCTACGGCTGGGCTTCGTGTGCAGCCATTGGTATTGGCATCTGGATATTGGCGCGCCTCTGCAAGATTGAGGTGCAGTGCCCGCTGCCTCTCTTGGGTGCTCTCAAACTCTGGAATCTCGGCAACTTGGCTGGCATCATCGGTCTGCTGGCTGGGCAGAGCACTGGGGTGCAATACTTGGAATATCCCAGCTATGCCGCTCTGATGCTATTTATTGGTTACGGACTGATAGTGCTGTGGGGTGCAGTCTCATGTGCGCGCCACAAGCTCTGCAAGCTACCTATTTCAGCCTGCTATGTCGTGGCGGCATTTTTCGCCTTCCCATGGCTCTTTGCAGTCGCCCAAGTCATGCTGGTTTTCCAGCCGGTTCAAGGTGCGGCGCACGCCGTGATCCAAGCTTGGTTTGCGCAAAATTTGGTAGGGCTCTGGCTCACGCCCTCTGCACTGGCTGCCTGTTTCTATATCATTCCTAAAATCACAGGACGCCCCATTTATAGCCGATCCCTTGCGCTGCTCGGATTTTGGTTCCTGATCCTCTTTTCCTGCTGGGGCGGCGGTCAGAGGCTCGTAGGTGGTCCAGTGCCCGTCTGGGTGCAGACCGTTGGCATCGTCTCGGGTTTTATGCTCCTGATGTCCGTGGCCTCTGTAGCTCTGAACCTGCACCTCACTCTCACCGGTAGTTTTTCTCACCTCCGGGTCAGCCCGGCGCTTCGGTTCGTGGTCATCGGTGCTATCGCCTATACACTAGCCAGCCTCTTGGGCTGCCTTCTCTCACTCCGCTCGGTGGCCTCTTACCTCCAATTCACCTATGCAATCGCGGCCCAATGGCACCTGATGGTTTCTGTTTTTGTGGGTCTAGTATTCACTGGCTCGATCTATTACATCGCCCCACGCTTGGCGAGGTGGGAATGGCCCTCCGCCGGCTTAGTTCGCTGGCACTTCTGGTGCACCACACTGGGTGTCATTGGCCTAGTGCTCAGCCTGCTTGCTGGCGGTATTCACCAAGGTATTAGCTTGGCATCACCCGACATGGCTTTCATGAAGGTTGTCCAATCTATCTCCCCCTATCTGGAGCTAGCCAGTTTGTCGGTCATCATGCTGACCGTTGGTAATTTTGCCTTTGCTTTTTCCTTTTTCCTTCTGGTGGTTCATGCCGGCAAACGCCGCACGGAGCCGACCTTGTTGGATGACGATATGACAGAGGAGAGCGCTGGAGCTGAGACGAACCATGAATAAGATGCCCCTGCTATTCTTGGGACTGCTTTTCACCTTCGCCCTATCATGGGCGGGCATGGTAGCGATCCCGTATTATCAGGTTGGCCGTATGCGTCCCGTGCTGGATGACACAACGGCTCTACCCTCGCCTCCGGCACTCAGTGGCCTCGCGCTCCGCGGCCGTGCTGTCTATGCTGCCAATGGCTGCGCCAACTGCCACACCCAGCAGGTGCGACAGGCCAGTGCAGGTGCCGACATCGCCCGTGGCTGGGGCGTGCGTGGCACTGTCTCACGCGATTATATTGAAGAAACCCCTTCCTTTCTCGGCACAGTTCGCAGTGGCCCTGACCTGAGCAACATCGCCCCACGCTGGGGCAAAGATGCCGCTGCGGTGAACAAACACCACGCACATCTCTACAGCCCTGTGTCAGTAACCCCGGGCTCGACGATGGCTCCGTTCCCCTTCCTCTACAGCCTGAGAAAAGTCCAGGGACAACCCTCATCTGAGGCGATTGCATTTTCTGATTCAAAAATAGTCCCTGCTGGCTATGAAGTCGTTCCGAGCCACGATGCCAAAGCACTGGTTGCCTACCTCCTCTCCCTCGACCGCAGCTATGAATTGCCGGAGGCTCCCACAGAATGAGCACGCCTGAACACACCCACGATACCTCCACCCCAACTGCGCCCCAACAAGGCTCCTGCTGTTCGGGATCCACTGCACCTTCCGAGATCCCACCCCAAGTCGCTCGTGAGATGGACGAGCCGACTGTCGCAGACTCCCCTGCGCCCATAGGCCTAGTCATTGCCTTTATTCTCCTCGGCTTCTGGGGAGGAGCCTATCTCACCGAATACAACGGCGGCTTCCGCAAGGATGTGTTTAACCACCAGCAGAAGAGCTGGGTTCCCGTCGAAGCTAGCGCAGCCAAAAAGAAGGATCCTGCCGCTTTGGGCAAGAAAGTCTTCACCGCCAACTGCGTGATCTGCCACCAGACCACGGGACTCGGGATGCCAGGACTTTATCCCCCCCTCGCTGGTAGTGAACTGGTGCTGGGACAAGGCTACAACGACCATCAGCTCATCCTGATTCTCCTCAACGGTCTGAATGGCCCGATCAAGATCAAGGGCGAAACCTACAACGGTGCGATGCCTGCATGGAAAGACTCCCTCCGAGACGACCAAATCGCCAATGTGTTAACCTACATCCGCCAAGAATGGGGCAACAGTGCCGCACCTATCACCACTGAAGCCGTTGCAGCCCTCCGCGGCAAACATGGCACCCGCGCCGAGGCATGGACCGATAGCGAGCTGAAGGCTACTCAATCAACCCGCTAACACACCTCCCGTCCTCTGCTTCTGCTGGGGCTCTTGCCGCGAGCGCCTGACCCCGAATCAGACTTATTTTCACCCAATAACCCACCAAATAGGCAGCAAGCAAAAATATTAAAAAAACACTTGCCACCTCCATTGGTCATCGTAAGGTATCCGACTCCTATGGCGAAAAAAGCCACTACATCTAGCACAAGTAAAGGTAGCAGCAGCAAAAAGTTGGCCGCACCAGCGCCCAAGCCTGCCGCTAAAACGCCAGCATCCAAAGCTCCTGTAAAAGGGAAGGCGCAGAACACCACCAAGAAATCCGGCACAAAACCTGTCGCACCTCTTGTTGCCAGCCCCACTAAGGTGAGCAACGCCTATCTCCTCCAGCAGAAGAAAAAACTAGAAGATCTGCGTGATATTCTCCTCGACCAGATGCAGGATGTCTCCCAAGGCAGTCTTCGCACCGCACCAGACTCCGGTGGTGGTGCCGCGTTTGGCCAGCATATGGGCGACGCAGGTAGTGATGCCTACGAGAAAGATTTTGCCCTCAGTTTGCTCTCTCAAGAGCAGGATTCCCTCTACGAAATCAACGAGGCAATCAAACGCATCGAGGGTGGCACCTACGGCGTTTGCGAACTGTCCAATAAAGACATTCCCAAAGCCCGTCTGGAAGCCATCCCCTGGGCTCGTTTTACCGTCGAATGCCAAGCTGAAATCGAGAAGCAGAACAAGGGCCGCAGGCGCTGGGACTCCACGCCACAGTTCATGGAAACTTCCGAGGGAGCCGAGGATGAGGACGATGAAGAGATGGAGGACGATAGCCGTCCTCGTAACAACAAGGACTAGCGCGAGCTCAGCCCACCAGTAGAAACGAAGGAAACTATGTCAGTAGTCAAAAAACAACCCCGCCGTCGCGCCAACCGTTCGTTCCCGAAACGCCGGATTGATGTGAACTTCGATGCGCTCGATTTCAAAAACAGCGAGCTGCTCAAAAAATTCATCACCGAACGAGGCCGCATTCTCCCCCGCCGTGTCACCGGCATGCCCTCTAAATTCCACAGGAAACTGACCCGCGCCATCAAGCGCGCCCGCCAGCTCCTCCTAGTCAAGTAACCCAGAAACTTCTAAAATCATGTCACGCATTTGCCAAGTCACCGGAGCCAAATCCTCCCGTGGCCACCACATCCTCCGCAGCGGTAAAGCCAAGAAAAAAGGCGGTATCGGTATGCATGTCACGGCTAACACGCCGCGCGTATTCCTGCCAAACCTCAAGGAAAAACGGATCTATATCCCCGAACTCAAAAAGTTCGTCAAAGTCAAGCTGACCGCACGCGCGCTGAAAACCATCAGCAAAAAAGGCGCGTATCCCGTCCTCAAAGAGGCGGGTTTGCTCTAATCAGTTCAACCCGACACTATCTTCCATCTCCTCAAACCCCGGCGTTGCACCACCAACTCCGGGGTTTCTTTTTTCAGCTCCGCTCCCCTCTCGCCCTGTATCTCTATACCCCTCGCAGGCTATGGAACAATTGGGGTTAACCTCAACACCGCAGTAAACCTAAAAAAAGAGGATGTAGTTGCGAGGGCAGGCTCGAAGCTACACCCCTCGCGCGCAACTGCGGAATTTAGGACGAAGGCAGAAGGTTGAAGATGAGTTTCTGAACGCCGCAGCGGGACGACTTGCATAGCAAGTTGTTGGTCCCAGTCTTTCACCATCATCGCGGGTCAGGTTTCGGATGAGATTATGTTAGCAGAATTGGATGGGTGGGGCAAGCTGGAAAAGGGGCAAAGGTAGGAGGAAATTGAACCACTGATGGACACTGATTAACACTGATGGGAAGTAGGTTCTACCACGGACCACACGGAATACGCAGACGGGGAGGTTGTTTAGACAGGATTTACAAGATGATCAGGAGGGAAATTT
>DYRQ01000069.1 GCA_020718645.1 Verrucomicrobium spinosum | reverse complement strand
CTGGCTTCCCGCAAGGTTCCCCAACCTCCCCACCGTTGCCCGTCAAGGGCGCGGTCGTATTCATTTCACACCGCCGTTCAGGTATGCGCGAAGTGAGCCAAGAGATACGGCAACGCGGCCTTTGCAGTTGCCCGTTGCTCGTAACATGTGGCCTTTGATTTTGCCATCTCTGATGAGACGCCAAAGGGTTGTCCTGCTCATTAACCCGCCCGAGAACTGAAGGGCATTGGATATAGATAGAAACTCGGGTTCTACCTGTTGTGAGGCTTGCGCCTCGTTAATTGCAACTATGTTATGTTTCATGTGAAACACAACCTACTAAAACGCCTTTTCTTCCCTCCCCGTCTCTGGCTGGCCAAAAATCGTTGCCTGTCACCTTATTTCTAGGGTGAAAATGTTACCTCCTCCCTGACTAAGTGCTCTAAAAACTTGCCTCTGCCTTGATTAGTTCGTGATAAACAGTCCCTCCCCCTTTTTTTGGCTCCTTTTAGTCATGCAAGCTTTTTTATCTTTTTTTTGTAATTCTTTGAAAGTTCGGGATAATTGTCTTCCTCCTTTCTTCTAGCTCTTTCAGCTCTTTTATCTATTTTTGGCAATACAGGCTGTTTCGTAGCCATCTTTTCCCGCGCTTTAGCGAATCTAAGCAGTTTTCTCACTTTGACGGGGTCTAGTAGCTTTTCGAGAAGCGCCCACAAGGCGTGATACCCTTTTATTTGATCTTTATTGGTGGCAGTGTCGTAGGATAGCAGCTCTACCCTATTAGCTTGCGCCTTTTTGAGCGCATCGCCAGTGAGCCAAGTTAGGGTTTTACTCTCGGAGTGAAGGAGAGCCTCTTGAATGATCGCTTTTTTATCGGCCTGTAATAACGCTAAAAACTCTGGGCAAATTTCATGTGTCTTTGTGGTCGTCGTGATGAGGTCAATTTTCTCTAGGAAAGTCCAATCTTTAAACTCTGGCCTAGGCTTACCTAGTTTGCTTAGAAAATCTACGCCGCTTTCTATGTGCCAGTAGGCTCGCATGTTCACCTGTGAAGGTGTTTCCGAGGGATAGGCCACTCTCATCATGGCCGCTATCTGCACGAAAAACTTTTCTTCATTCGTGAGTTCTTTTAGGGGTTCAGTTGGTATATTCATTTATTTTTCCTCTGGGTAGGGTCTGGCAGGGAGTTCACTGCCCCCCGTAGATCGTCTGCTTGTAGATGGGTATATTGACGCGCCACTTCCGCGCTCTCGTGCCCTAGCACGGCACGGGCTAAAACATCCGTTGCACCTGTCGCCCGTAGCATGGTGGCCGCGCTGTGGCGTAGAGAGTGAAAGGATAGATCGCTCAGCTCTCTTTTGGCTCCCCGCCCGTTTTTCGTCTTGGCGTGCCCCCGTGGTTGTGCAAGTCCCGCTGATACCATGACACCATGAAACAAGCCGCTAGCGTTTCTGCCGTGAATGTCAGGGAAGACCAGCCCGTCAGGGTCGTCTCCCGCTTGCCCCATGAGCCAGTCCAAGGCCGCTTTGTGAAGTGGTAGGCGCAGGCGTTTGCCTGTCTTCTGTTGGTGGAATGCGATTTCCCCGCGCTCAAGGTCAATCTGATTCCAGCGCAGGGAAGTCAGATCGTTGAGCCGTTGGCCAGTGAAGAAGCCAAGGAGGATCATGCCGTGCCAACCTGTGCCCTTGGTGCAATCCAGTAGCCTTGTGATTTCCTCAAGCGTAAAGCCGCGCCGTGCGCTCTCTTTCTTCTCGTAGGTGGGGCAATCGGCGGCGGGGCTCTTGGCTGTCAGTCCTGCTTTTCGTGCATCCCCGAGAATCACGCGCAAGATTTTCAACTTCTTGTTGGCGGTCGTGGTGCTGGTTCGCGACTTCATCGCGTCACGAAACTGTATACAGTGTTTCACCGTCAACGCCTCAACGGGCTTGTCGAGTTGGCCAGAAAGAGTCTTTTCAATATCCCGCACCGCTGCCCGATATTCCGAAAGGGTGCTGCCTCTCACCGTTCCATCTTTCCCCGCCAGCCAGTCAACCAGCCATTGCCGAAGCGCGGCAGAATCTAAACCTTCGCCCGTGCTGGCTCGCGTCAAGCCATCCAAGAAGTTTGCCATGATCGCCCTCGCCCTATCCGTGGAAAGCCCTTTCTTGGCTTCATCAACGCTCTGTTGCATTGCCCCCGCCAGCTTCTTGGCCGTGGCCTTGTCGGTCGTGCCACTGCTCTTGTTTTTCAGTCTGCCTTCAAGGTCGCGATAGTAGATCATCCAGTTTGCCCCGCTGGTTCTCAGGTTTCTGTGTATGCTTGCCATATAACGAAAAATATAACAATGCAGGTTGTTTTGTCAAGTTTCAGGTTGTCATCTCTAGAGGGAAAATCACTTTTCAAGGATAGCAAAAAAGTCGTGTGGGTTCGACTCCCTCCTCGGGCAGTTTTTTATATCTCAGTTTTTTTTCGGCTATTATCCAGCGCCCACCCCTGTGACTCAGCACCGGGCTGCGAGTAAGCAGGAATTCAGTTGCAGAGCGGTGAGCCAGCGGAGCCGATTAGATCGCTGCGCCTGGGTCAGATTCTTCCGAGCGGTATTGGCCTGTGCGCCGGGTGAGTTCGACGATCAGAGCCAGCAGCTCATCGCGGCAGACGATGATTTCCTTTTGATCTGTGCGCAGTTCCAGCTCGGGCTTGGCGGGTGGCTCGTAGGGGGAGTCAATGCCTGTGAACCCTTTGATTTCTCCGGCGCGGGCTTTTTTGTAGAGGCCGCGGGGATCGCGGTCTTCGCAGGCGCCGAGCGGTGCGTTGATATAGACCATGGCAAAGGGGACGCCTGCTGCGGCGCAGCTTTGGCGGACGCGTTCGCGCTCTTGCTCGTAGGGGGAGATGAGCGAGGTCAGAACGATCATGCCCGACTCGGCCATGAGCTTGGCAACTTCTCCGGCGCGTCGGATGTTTTCAGCGCGGTCTTTTGGGGAGAAGCCGAGGTCGGAGCAGAGGCCGTGGCGGAGGTTGTCTCCGTCGAGAATGAAACTGGCCATGCCCCGAGAGTGCAGGGCGGATTCCGTGGCTACGGCGAGGGTGGATTTGCCGGCACCCGAGAGACCACTCATCCAGATGACAGCACCTTTGTGGCCGAGCAAGGCAGATCTGTCCTCGCGGGAGACTCTGCCGACGGTCCAAGTGATGTTGCCGCTCTTGACTTCTTGTTGAGCATTTTTTCCGATAGCTGCATCGAGGACGATGCCGCCGCCGCCGATGCGTTTGCCCTGCATGAGCACGAAGCGTCCGGTGACAGGGAGCGTCTCAGCGGCATCAAAAGCGATGGGTCTGCGCGTGCGCACGAGCACTTCAGCCGCCTCGTTTTTTCTCAGTTCCAGTCGGGGTTCCGTGGCGACTTGGAGGGTGGAGGAGTCGAGGATACGATGAAATTTTACGACGCGTGCCTCTACCGATTGTGTGCCGAGTTTGAGTTCGTGTGCGGCATCGAGGCGCAGGGGTTCATCGTGGAGCCAGAAAATATTGGCGACGAACTCCCTGGCTTCAGCGGGGCACTCTTTGTCGTGGCTAGCGATTTGGCCGCGTTCGACGAAGATCTGATCGGTGAGGGTGATGGCGGTGGACTGTCCAGCGTTCGCGGAAAGCGGGGCGGGGTCGGAGTTCCAGAGTTCGATGGATTTGACCGTGCTGCGCTTGCGGTCGGGCCAGAAGACTAGCTCGTCGCCGACGGAGAGGGAACCGCTCTCGATACGGCCTGCTAGAATGCGGCGTTCGTCGAAGCGGTAGATGTCTTGGACGAGGAAGCGCAGGGGTTGTTTTTCATCGCGCACAGGCATATCAAAACCGTCGAGGGCCTGGAGGATGCAGGGGCCATGATACCAAGGCATTTTGGCGGTGGGCACGGCGATGTTTTCTCCGAGTTTGGCGGAGATGGGCACGAAGTGCCTCGGGGTGATGCCGAGGGGTTTGAGATATTCGGTGTATTCGGAGCGAATTCTGTCGAAAGTCTCTTGGCTATATCCGACGAGATCCATTTTGTTGGCGGCAACGATGACTTGGCGAATGCCGAGCATGGAAAGTAGGTAACCGTGGCGGCGGGATTGTTCTTGAACGCCTTCGTTAGCATCAATGAGCAGCACGGCGGCGTCGGCACTGGCAGCACCGGTGATCATGTTTTTCAAAAACTCGCGGTGGCCTGGAGCATCGATGATGACATAGGGTCGCTTCGCGGATTTGAACTGGATCTGTGTGGTGTCTATGGTGATGTTCTGTGCCTGCTCCTCCAGCAGAGCATCGAGGAGGAAGGCGTATTCAAACTCCATGCCTTCGGCCTCGCACGCTTTTTGGATGTTCTCGGCTTTGCCGAGTGGCAGCGAATCGGTGTCGAACAGCAGGCGTCCGATTAGGGTGGATTTGCCGTGGTCCACATGGCCCACGATCACAATTTTCAGCTTATCCTCTTGCATACAATCCTCTCGTCATCCTCTAAAAAATGGGAGCAAAACCCGGTGGCCACGGCCTGTGCCGCTGGTGTGTCGGGTGCTTGCCGATTTACATGAAACCTTTAGCGCGCAGCTTTTGCATCGCGTTGCGCTCATGGTGGTCTTGGGCGCGTCCGGCCCGTTCGGAGACTCTCGTGGTTTTGAGTTCTTCGACGATTTCCTCGATCGTCGCAGCGGAGCTTTCCACGGGGTGGGTGATGGGCCAGCATCCGAGGGAGCGGAAGCGTTTGAGCTTGCCGTCTGTGGGATCTTTGCGGGCGAAATACATCTGGGGGATCGGTATTTTCTCACGCTGAATGTAGAGCCAGATATCCAGCTCGGTCCAGTCGAGGAGTGCTTGCACGCGGACATGTTCGCCTGGTCCGACCGCTGTGGTGAACTGGTTCCAAAACTCGGGTGGCTGGTCTTTGTAATCCCATTCGAAAGCGGCGTTGCGCGGGGAGAAATAGCGTTCTTTGGCGCGGGTGCTGTCTTCGTCGCGGCGTATGCCGGTGATCAAAGCTTGCCAGCCATGCTTGGCCATGGCCTGTTGCAAGGCGACAGTTTTGAGTTCGTGGGTGACGGTGACAGGATCGTGTGTCTCGTAGCCGACACCCCTGGCGCGAGCCTCCTCATTGATGGAGACAAGCAGGTCGAGGTCGTATTCTTTTTGTGCCCAAGAGCGGAACTCCAGCATCTCAGGAAATTCGTAGGTGGTGTCCACATGGAGGACGGGGAAGGGGATCTTCCCGCAGAAGGCTTTTTTTGCCAACCAGATGAGGACATTGGAATCCTTGCCCATGGACCATGGCATGGCCAGCTTGGTGAAAGCCTGATAGGCCTCACGAAAAATATAGATGCTCTGCGATTCGAGCCTGTCCAAATGATTCATAGACGACCTGTTTAGTCGTCATTCGAATTATTGCAAGAAAAATAAGTGGTTTTGTCCGACAGAATACTGTGGCGCGTCTGGGTGAGAGGATTTTTATGGGGTCACAGATGTCACGCTGCGGGCGCGTCGTCACTGGTGCCGAGGCGTTCGCGGACTAAGCGGAGAGCAGTCTGCTCCTCTTCCTCGGTGCGCACCCAGATTGGTTCGCGGATGTGCAAGATGAATTTGGTGAACGGGAGCGGCACTTGAAACTTGTCCCAACTCTTGAGCTTGTATTTCCAAGAGACATTAAAACAGACAGGGACAATAGGGGCACCCGAGAGGCGTGCGAGCGAGGCCACTCCGGGTTGCACTTCGTAACGAGGACCCCGTGGTCCGTCGGGGGTAAAACCGATGTCGCATCCTTCTTTGAGGCGTTGGAGCATGGTGCGCATGGCTTCGGAGCCACCACGCGAACGAGAGCCGCGAGCTGCTTCGATGCGGAAAACATCCATCGCGGAGACCAGTGTCTCGCCGTCGCCGCTGGCACTGATCAGGCAGACCAACCGCGCCTCGGGTGGGAGCATGCGCCGATACCACATGGGAGTCAGAGCGAGGCGGTTGTGCCAGACTGCGTAGATATGGGGGTGCGGCAGACTGCGGATGACATCGTGTGGATCTGAATACCAGTAACGCCCAGTGCGTCCGACCCAGCGGAGCACGGAGCCGACTTTTTGCCCCGTCTTGCGTCTGCGGAGGATTTTTTCCTCAGTCTCTTTGGGGCCGACAGCCATGTGTCTTACTCGTCGGATGCGGCTGGTGCCGACTCGTTTTTACGGAGGATGTCGCGCATGGCTTTGATGAGATCGGGGATGCCGCTCTGCTCTTTTGCCGCAATGGGAATCACCTTGCGTCGGAAAGTGGATTTGAAGGCTGCCAGATTTTTCTCTGCCTCGGGCAAATCCATTTTATTGGCAGCAACGATGCAGGAGCGGTTGACGAGATCAGCGCGGAACAGCTTGAGTTCCTTGCGCAGATTTTTGAAATCCTCGATGGGGTCGCGCCCCTCGCTTCCGGCCATATCAATCACGAAGACGAACGCGCGGCAGCGCTCGATGTGGCGCAAGAAATCGTGACCGAGGCCGATGCCCTCGTGGGCGCCTTCGATGAGTCCGGGGATATCCGCGACGGTGAAGCGTTCATATTTTGGAAGCTCCACCACACCGACATGGGGCACGAGAGTGGTGAATGGGTAAGGGGCAATCTTTGGCGTGGCGTGTGAGACCTGCGTGAGCAGAGTGGACTTGCCTGCGTTCGGATAACCGACGAGACCGATGTCTGCGATTGTTTTTAGTTCCATCAAGAAACGCCCGATTTCGCCCGGGAATCCTTTTTCAGCTTGGCGGGGGGCTCGGTTGATAGAACTTTTGAAGTGGATATTGCCACGGCCACCGCGGCCTCCTTTGCAGAGGATGAAGCGGTCACCGGGAGCGACGAGATCAGCTACTAACGGTAGTTCCTGTGCCTGCAAGTCAGACAACTGTGGGCGGCTGGTGGGTTCATCGGGCGCATCGGGATCCCATGCAGCCGGGACATGGGCTGTGTCGGGTAGGCGGTAGATAATCGTGCCCGGGGGCACTTTGAAAATCATGTCGGGCGCGGCTTTGCCGTAGCAGTCGCTGCCCATGCCGTGCTGGCCGCGCTTGGCTTTGAGCAAGGGGCGGTAGCGGAAGTCGAGGAGGTTGTTCACATTCACATCCACCTCAAATATGATGTCGCCACCCTTGCCGCCATCGCCGCCACTGGGGCCGCCTCGGGGCACAAATTTTTCGCGGCGGAAGCTGATACAGCCGTTGCCGCCATCTCCGGCTGTGGCATTGATAATAACTCGATCTACAAACATGTGTTTACCCGTTGAGGCGTGCGTCGCGCTCGCCTTTTTCCTTAATATATTCGATGTCGCGACGGATAGCCATCTTTGCGGCTGAATCCAAACGATCTATAAATAGCACACCACGGAGGTGGTCGAATTCGTGTTGGACAGCACGAGCCAGTAATCCCGAGCACTCGAAGTGCAGGGGTTGTCCCTCGAGATCCGTAGCCTTCACGGTGACCCAGCTAGATCGGATCACATCTCCGTGGATGTCGGGGAAGCTGAGACAACCCTCCTCGCCCTTCTCCTTGTTCTTGGACAGCTCTATCTCGGGGTTGATGAGAGTCATGGGCATGAGGGAGAGCCAGTCCACGGACTTGCCGTTGGTATTCATGGAGGATGGGCGCTTCTCATCAGCAGGGATTTCGAGCACGAAGAGTTGGATGGGTTCTCCCACCTGCTGTGCTGCGAGGCCGACGCCGTTAGCTTTGCGCATGAGCGTGATCATTTCCTCGGCGAGTTCGCGTAGGGCGGGGGTGATTTTTTCAATTTTTTTTCCAGGGGTTCTGAGGGCGGGATGTCCGAATTTGACGATGCGGCGTGGCATGAGTAGTGGGGTGTCTGGTTATTTAGTAACAGGTGCTGTGAAGGCTGGGATATTCTGGACGCCGGCTTCTTTGAAAGCATCGAGCACTCGCACGATGGTGCCGAAGTCCGCCTTTTCGTCCGCCTTCAGCGTGAGTCGCACGGCGGGCTTAGTCTGTTTGAGGGCGATCATGCGGGCGGCGAGGTCGGCTGGTTGAACCTTGGTATCCTCGAGAAATATTTCGTTGTCGGCGGAGACATGGATGATGGTTGGCTGATCATTTTCGGCGGAGGCTGTGGCGCTCTTGGACTCCGGGAGTTTGATCTGCACGGAGGGTTGTTCGCTCTTGAAAGTGGTGGTGACGATGAAAAAAATCAGCAGCAGCACGAGGATGTCTATGAGCGAGACGATATTGATCGCCGGAACCCTTTTGGATTTAACTCTGAACCGCATGAGTGTTTCTGGGGAAGGCGGTGCGCCCTAGTCCCGACCCCGGTAAAGCTTGGTCAAAAATTCACCGCAGAGAGCTTCCATTTCGGCTGCGAGATTTTCGATTTTCTTGTTATAATAACTCCAGAAAGTGAGGGAGGGAATAGCAATGACGAGACCGGCAACCGTGGTATTGAGAGCCTCGGAAATACCTAAGGCTATTTTCATGCCCTGTGAACCGAGACCTTCCCCGCCGACGCTGGAGAAGATGCCTATCAAGCCGGCCACTGTGCCCAACAAGCCGAGCAGTGGGGCGATGCCGACGATGATCTCGAGAATCACCAAGCCGCGTTCCAATTGGAGCACTTCATGGCGTGCAGTGGTCTGCACAGCATCGGAGTTCTCGACTTTCGGACGGTCGGAATGCTTGACCGCAGCGGCAATGAGACGGCTGAGGCTGGATTGGTCGCGCAGGAGGATATCCGCTACCTTCGAGATATCCTCGAGAGAAGAGAAGTTATCAATGCTGTTCTCCAATAGCGACGAAATCACGCGTCCGCGAGCGAGAGCAAAACCCCGCTCGATAATGATCATCAATGACACGACTGAGCAGATGCCCAGCGGGATCATGAAAACGCCGCCTTTAACAAAAAAATCCAATGCTTGCTGGTAGTCCATGCTTAGTGCTCCTGTGCTGCGGACGATGCCGCTGCTATGCTGTTATCCCAAAAATTTCCCAGGATTCAAGATTCCCTGTGGATCCAGCGCATTTTTTACTGTGGCGTGTAGGGTGCGCAACTCTGGGGAGGCGGCGCGGGGCCACCATTTTTTCTTGGCAATCCCGATGCCGTGCTCGCCGCTGATGGTGCCACCCCAGGCCAATACTTGGTCAAAAAGCTCGTCGAGCATGATGTCGGTTGTTTTCTTGACCCCGGGTTGAGTGAAGTCCGCCATGATGTTGGTGTGGATGTTGCCGTCGCCCGCGTGCCCGAAACAGGCTACGGCGATGCCATGTTTTTTTTGTAGGGTGGCACCGAAGGTGAACATATCCACGAGCCGGCTGCGCGGCACAGTGATATCTTCATTGAGTTTAGTGAGCCCGGTGGCTTTGAGCGAAGCAGAGAATTCGCGGCGCAAGCTCCAGAGTTTCTCGCATCCGGCATCGCCGTGGGCGGAGGTGATGTGAGTGGCTCCGTGTTCTGCGACAATCGCCTCGGCGGTCTCGATAGCGTCAGCTACGGCGGTCTCCGTGCCATCAATTTCAGAAAGCAGGTGGGCTTTGCCTTTGGGCACTACACTATCCCCGAGGCGGGCACGAGCCGCAGCCAAGGTGAAACTGTCGGCCACTTCGAGGGCTGCGACACCGATGCCGCTCAGGATGAGAGACTGCACGGCTTTGGCCGCCTGGCGCGGGGAGTTGAAGACAGCGGAAATGGCACTGCGCGTGGGCGGGTGTGCGATGAGTTTGAGGGTGATTTCCGTGATGATGCCGAGCATGCCCTCGCTACCGGCAAAAATTCCTACGAGATCAAACCCTGTTTTATTTTTATGTGTGCGTCCTCCGACTCGGACCAGCGAGCCGTCGGCGAGAGCTACCTGCAACCCGAGCACATAGTTGCGGGTAACGCCATATTTCAGGCAGCGGGGGCCGCCGGCGTTGGTGGAGACATTGCCGCCGAGAAAGTTGTCTTTGAGGCTCGCGGGATCGGGTGGATAGAAAAGACCCAGCTTGCGCACAGCTTCTTGCAGTTGGCCCGTGATGACACCGGGCTGCACCACGGCTACTCCATCGGCTTTGTGAATTTCTACGATACGGTTTAGTCGTTCGGTGGAGACCACGATGCCGCCGCAGGCAGGGACGCACCCGCCCACATAGCCTTTGCCAGCACCTCGAGCGGTGACGGGTATCCCTTTTGCAGAAGCGAAGCGGAGCGTGGCGGCAACAGTCGCCGCACAGTCTGCGAAGACTACCGCCTCGGGTAGATGTGAGGCGAACCACGAATCTCCAGCGTGTGCCGCGAGAGTGGTGGGGGCGGTGGAGACAGTGTCACGGGGCAACGCCTTGGCGAGCGCTGCCGACCAGTGTGGCGCGGTCTTGGCCATGTGGGAGAACTCCTTGGCGGAAACCCGAAGGCTTACGCCGACTCCACTTTGCGGGCGACCTCGCCGTTGCGGTAGCCGTAGTCCACTTCGTAGATTTGTTTGAAGGCTTCGAGAGCGGCGGCTTGGTCGCCCATCTCCTCGCGCACACTGCCCAATTCGTAGAGGAGTTCTTTTTTCTGATCGTCCATGCCGACGACCTCGGTGGCGGCTTCTTCGAGGCGCTTGGCCGCGATGTCGAACTGGCCTTTGGACTTGAAGCATTTTGCCAAGAGCACGATAGCCTTGAGTCGGATGTTGGGTTGGCGCAGGGAGGCTTGGAGTTCGGGGATGGCTGCCCCGATGTCACCGGCGGTGAACAGGGCTTCGCCCAATTCAAATTTGAACTGGAGTTCGTTGGGGTATTTGGCGACACGGCTGCGGCACTCGTCGAGGACAATCCCGGCACGCTGGGCACGGATCCCCGCAAGAGTCTGCTCGTGTTCGGGTAGTTCGGGGGCGTCGGGGTTGGCTGCGATGTATTCGGCCCATTGCTTGATGAGATCGTCGAGCTGTTTGAGTTTCAACTCGTAGATAACGCGCTCGATACCGGGGTCGCTTTTGCTGGTGAGATCCCAAGTGTAATTATAATAAACCAGCGCGTTTTCGAGATCGCCTTTCTGTTTGTAGAGGTCAGCAATTTTACGGGCGATGAGCACGCTGGCGGGTTCGGCTTGGAGCTTCTCGTAATTTTGAGCGATGAGCATGTCCACGGCCTCGTCAGACCGGGTGATTTTATTAGCCTGTTCGAGCGCGATAGCCTGATCTTTGTCGGCGATGACATCGCGGTAAGATTTGGCGGATTCCCAGCCACCTTTAAGCATGGTGAGAGTGGCCTGGGCTGATTTGAGTTTGGAGATACTCTCGCCGTCGTTAGACTTGGCTTTCACCGCGGCTTCAAAAATCTCGATGGCGCGGGGATCTTTATTTTTCAGGTAGAGATCGCCGAGCTGGTGGAGGTTTTTCAAATCAGTCGGAGCTCCCCTACGGATGGTCTCGAGGGCGAGGTAGCAGATTTCCAGGCAATGCAATTCCTCGCCGATCTGGGTCAGCAAAGTGTTAGCTTGGCGATTGAAAGGGTCGGCAGCCAAGACCTGCTCCACGAGCAACAGGGCTTCTAGCGGAGTTTTTTTGGCAGCAGACTGTGCTTTGACAATAGTGCCGGCATTGCTGACGGAGGACGACAGAGCTCCCAGCATTTTTGGTGGGCCACCCGCTTTTTTGATCGCCGTCTCTCTGAGAAACCGGCGGCCATCCATAAAGCCGGGGTTTTCCTTGAGGATCTGTTGCATCAAGGCGATCGTGTAATCGTAGTTTGCCCTCTGCTCAGCCGTGCGGGCTTTTTTTACCGTGTCCCTCTGCGAAGCCGAGAGTTGTTCTTCTGTCACCAATGCTAGCGCCATAATATTGCTGGAGCCTAGAGGTAGAGCGGCGTGGGTCAATGATCTTTTGGGATGAGCTTGAGATGAAACCTGCAACACTTGCGGGATTTGGGTTGACGGCATCAGCTTGCGTCATTACTGTGCCTATCCTTTATAACAATGGAATCAGGCAAGTTGCACAGGCGCAGAAATGATGCGGTCCCGACCCAAGTCGGAGACCTCCTGCTGGGATACAGTGTCCCGTCATACCGCCCCGTTACATTTTGCTAAGCCACCTCAGGATAAAAGACATGGACACCGCAAACAGAACCCACATTATTACCCCATCACTCACGCTCTCGACAGATAGCAAAGCTAAGCAGATGAAAGCCGCTGGGGAGGATGTGGTGAGTTTTGCCGCAGGAGAGCCCGATTTTGATACACCAGATCACATTAATGCGGCTGCACAGGCTGCCATTGAGTCAGGTTTCACAAAATACACTCCTTCTTCTGGCATTCCCGAGCTTCGCCAAGCTGTCGCCGATAAACTCAAAGCCGATAACGGTATTGATTACCAGCCCGAGCAGATCGTAGTCAGCAACGGCGCCAAACACGCCTGTTTCAACGCCATTATGGCTGTCGTCAACGAAGGCGATGAAGTCCTGATTCCTGCCCCTTATTGGCTCAGCTATCCAGAGATGGTCAAGATGGCCGGCGGTGAACCTTTCGTAGTCGCCACCACTGCTGAAAACGGCTATAAATTGACCCCCGACCAGTTCCGCGAAAATCTCTCTCCCAGCACCAAGATGGTGATCCTGAATACTCCAGGTAACCCAACTGGCGCAGTCTATACCGAAAAAGAACTGTGCGAACTCTGCGAGATTGCCGCTGAAGAGGAGATCTATATCCTCAGCGACGAAATCTACGAGAAACTCGTTTACGGCGATCACAAGCACATCAGTGTTGCCGCCTTCAGCCAAGGTATCTACGACATCACCATCACCGTGAATGGCTTCAGCAAAGCCTACGCCATGACAGGCTGGCGCCTCGGCTATACCGCCTCTGCTCCCAAGATCGCTAAAGCTATTGACGCTCTCCAGAGTCACAGCACTTCCAATCCCACATCCTTCGCCCAAAAAGGTGCCATGGCGGCACTCAAAGGCCCGCAGGACAGCGTGGAATCCATGCGCCAGGAATACGACAAACGCAGGAAACGCATGTTCGAGTTGCTCCAAGCCATCCCGGGCATGAAAGTGGTCGAGCCCAATGGCGCTTTCTACATGCTGCCCGACATCTCTGAGTTCCAACTCGATTCCGTCCGCTTCGCTGACAAACTCCTCGAAGAGCACAAAGTCGCTGTCGTCCCGGGCGCAGCTTTCGGCGATGATAACACCGTCCGCCTCAGCTATGCCACCAGCATGGACAGCATCGAAAAAGGTGTCGAGCGGTTGGCCAAATTCTGCAAAGGCCGGCTCTGATCCCTCACGGATCGGGACAATAACCCGCTGCCAATACTAGGAGCCACCCATGATCCTCCGCTTCCAGCCCATCTACCAAGAACGAGTCTGGGGCGGTCGCTGGATGGCGGAGAAACTCGGGCGCCAATTGCCCGGCACCCAACCGATTGGTGAATCTTGGGAACTGGTGGATCGCGAGGAGGCTCAATCAGTCGTCTGCTCCGGTCTCCACGAAGGCATCTCTCTTCACTCACTCTGGTCGGAGCGCCGCACGGAAATTTTTGGTGCTCGCTCTCCTGGGTCTGCCCGGTTCCCTGTGCTGGTGAAAATACTCGATGCCAGCGACAAACTATCGCTCCAAGTCCACCCCCCGGCTCACCTTGCCCCCGAACTCGGTGGCGAACCTAAAACCGAGATGTGGTATATCATGGATACCCGTCCGAGTGCCGATCTCTTTGTTGGGCTTCAAGCTGGCACCACCAAGGAATCTTTTGAAAAAGCTCTGACTGCCGGCACTGTGGCATCCTGCTTCCACCGCATCGAGACTCAACCCGGCGACTGCATGTTTCTCCCTTCCGGTCGCGTTCATGCCATCGGTGCTGGTAACCTCATCTGTGAGATTCAGCAGAACTCTGACACCACCTACCGCGTCTATGACTGGGATCGGGTCGGGCTCGACGGCAAACCGCGCGAACTCCACATCGAAGCCTCTCTGCGCTCTATAGATTTCTCTGACGCCGCACCCTCGCTCCAGCCTCGCGATGCGGATCCACTCGTCACCTGTGACTACTTCCAAGTCCGCACCCTCCCTCTCTCTGGCCAATCTTCACTCACCATCGGCACTGACTCCTTTGTGTGGGTAGTCGTCGTGCAGGGATCGGTTATTCTCGATGGCGAACCGCTCGGGCTCGGAGACATGGTTCTTCTGCCAGCGGGCCAAGAGTCCGTCGCGTGTGAAGCACTCCCAGAAGCCACGCTCCTGACCGTGCAGTGGCAGGGATCTGCCGCACTACGCTAATTGCTCTGTTCCAGCTAGCGATAGATCCAGTCTGCAATCACAGTTGCCGAGGATAGTTGTTGTTTATCCCAAATTTTGCATTAGACACCATGTTTTCTACTGATGCAGAGCTAAAAACACCC
>DYRQ01000068.1 GCA_020718645.1 Verrucomicrobium spinosum | reverse complement strand
GAACAGTATTATTCTGCAAAACTTAGTTTGGGTTTAGTGTCTTTTTTTACCTTACGCATGACCATGATTATGGTATTTTGATTTTTATTTTCAACAATAAAATATATTTGTTGGGCTGATCTTGAGTTTGGTTTTTATTATGACTTACCAAACCCGTATAATTGCATGTAAAGCCAAACCATGAAAAATGAGGCTGCGGTTATTCTTTTCCATTGCGCCGCTACGGAGCTACGAGATCGGTGGGATAACTTATCAGTGTCCATCAGTGGTTGATAATCGGCGCGAATCGGCGCGATCTGCGGTTGCTTGTTCCGTTCAGTGAACGGACTCGTCCTACGGCGAGCCACGGATAGCTCAGATTAGGGGACAGGGAGAATATATCACGCGGAGCAACTGTTTTTTTCTATCCTTTTTCAACATACAAGGCGCGAGGACGCGTGGAGGCTTGCTGCCACGGGCTAGCCGCGCTGTTGCGGTGAACCGGCTGTAGTCAACTGCAATCGGATTAGTGTTTGCTGCCTTTTTGCGAGCCTTTGTCGGCTGGTTGCTCGTCGTGTTCGAGCAGTTCAGACGAGACCGGGGGCGGGGCCACATAGTCGAACTTGAGCGCGCCGTCCACGAGATCCACTTTGACCACGGTGGTGGCTTTGATGGTGCCTTTGAGCACTTCCTCGGCCAGGGTATCCTCGATGTTTTTCTCGACTGCGCGGCGCAGTGGGCGTGCGCCGTATTGCGGGTCGTAGCCTTTTTCGATGAGGAAATCTTTGGCCGCATCGGTGAGTTCCAGTCCGATCTCTTTGTATTTGAGGCGCTGCACGACCTTGTTGACTTCGAGGTCAATAATCTTGCGGATGTCCTCTTTGGAGAGAGAGCGGAAGACGATGGTGTCGTCGAGGCGGTTGATGAACTCGGGTTTGAAGACGCGCTTCATTTCCTCGAGCATCTTGTCCTTCATAGAGTCGTAGTTTTGCGCTCCTGGGTTGGAGGTGAATCCGAGGACGCTATTTTTGCGGATGAGGTCGGCGCCGACATTGGAGGTGAGGATGATGACCGTGTTGCGGAAATCTATCTTGCGTCCAAGGCTGTCGGTGATCATGCCTTCTTCGAGGATCTGGAGCAGTATGTTCCAGACATCGGGATGAGCTTTTTCCACTTCGTCAAACAGGACGACGGAGTAAGGTTGGCGACGAATGCGTTCGGTGAGTTGACCACCCTCCTCGTAGCCGACATAGCCCGGAGGCGATCCGACGAGGCGTGAGACATTAAATTTTTCCATGTATTCGCTCATGTCTATCTGGACGAGCGAGTCGTTGTTACCAAACATGTATTCGGCCAGCACTTTGGCTAAGTGCGTCTTGCCGACGCCTGTGGGTCCGAGGAAGACGAAGGAGCCAATGGGGCGTTTGGGATCTTTGAGGTCGGCACGGGACCGGCGCAGGGAGCGACCTAGGGCTTCGACGGCTTCGTCTTGGCCGATGACTTTGCTGCGTATCTCTTCCGCGACGCGCAAGAGGCGCTGGGATTCCTCGAGGGACATGCGCTGGAGGGGGATGCCAGTCCATTTGGAGAGGACTTGGAAGACCATGTCTTCATCCACTTCCACGATATGATCAGCACCTTTGGTTTTCCATTCTTGGAGGGCTTTGTCGTAGTTAGCTTTGGCATCCTTCTCTTGGTCGCGGAGGTCGGCGGCGCGTTCGAAATCCTGATCTTTGATGGCACCTTCTTTGAGGCTGCGCAGTTCTTCGATACGGGTTTCAAATTCTTTGAAGGAGGGCGGGCGTTTGGTAGCGGCGATGCGGGCGCGGGCACCGGCTTCGTCCATGACATCAATGGCTTTGTCAGGGAGCTGCCGTCCGGTCAGGTAACGGTCGGAGAGTTTCACGCACGAGTCAATGGCCTGCGGGGTATATTTGGCCTTGTGGTGCTCCTCGTATTTATGTTGGAGCCCGCGGAGGATGAGCATGGCTTCCTCGACGGAGGGAGCCTCGACTTTGACCTGCTGGAAGCGGCGTTCGAGAGCCGCGTCTTTCTCGATGTATTTGCGGTATTCGTTGAGGGTGGTGGCGCCGATGCACTGGAGTTCGCCGCGGGAGAGGGCGGGTTTGATGATGTTGGAGGCATCCATGGCGCCCTCGGCAGAACCTGCTCCTACGATGGTGTGCAGCTCGTCTATGAAGAGGATGACATTTTTGGAGCGGCGCAACTCGTCCATGACGGCCTTGATGCGTTCCTCAAATTGGCCACGGTATTTGGTGCCGGCGACCATGAGGGCGAGGTCGAGGGTGACAACGCGCTTTTCGTGGAGGATTTCCGGAACATTACCAGCGATGATTTCTTGGGCGAGACCCTCAACGATAGCCGTCTTGCCGACGCCGGCTTCACCGAGGAGGACCGGGTTGTTTTTCGTGCGGCGGCAGAGGATTTGGATGACCCGCTCGATTTCATTGGCGCGTCCGATGACAGGGTCCATCTCACCTTTGCGAGCCATCTCGGTGAGGTCGCGTCCGTAGGCTTTGAGAGCTGGGGTTTTTTCTCCTTTGCGGGGGGTTTCACCTTGGTGTGGCTGCTGCTGGGCGAAGTTGGGCTCGTCGTCTTCGCTGCCGCTGTAATTGGGGTCGAGTTCACGGAGAATTTCTTGGCGGGTGCGTTCGAGATCTACTTCCAGGCCGCGGAGCACGCGGGCGGCGACCCCTTCGCCTTCGCGCAGCAGCCCGAGCAGGATGTGCTCGGTGCCGACATAGGAATGACCGAGTGATTTGGCTTCCTTGCCTGCGAGGGCGAGGACTTTTTTGACTCGTGGGGTGTAGGGGATGTTACCGGTAAGTTTGGTATCTGGCCCTGTGCCCACCTGTTTTTCCACCTCCATGCGGACGGTCTCTAAGTCGAGCCCCAGTTTTTGGAGGACATTGACAGCCACCCCTTGTCCGAGCTTGATGAGGCCGAGCAGAAGATGCTCGGTGCCGACATAGTTATGATTGAAACGGTCGGCCTCTTTGCGGGCGAGGGCGAGCACTTGTTGGGCGCGTGGGGTAAAATTATTCATATCAGGAATCTTGGGGGCGTGTGTCTATTCTGAGCACCTGCCGGGTGTCAGGTTTGTTGATAGTGGCGAGCTTGTCGCGGATGAGATCGGCGCGCATACCGTCGCGCTCGTCGGCGTTGAGCTTCTGATCGCAACGGGACTGGAGATGCCCAGGCTGGGTAACAATCATGAGTTCGTCAATGACTTGGCGGGACGCTCGAGGGAGCATGTCGAGGTCGGAGCCGAGGCGCAGGATGGAAAGCAGGTTGAGCGCCTCCTTGGAAGAAATGGAGTAACAGGAGGTCAACGCACCGTGGGCACGGCCCACTTGGTCAGCGACATAACGGGGGCGTTTTTCGAGCAGAACGGCGCGGGCATTCTGCTCGTGCTCGGCGATCTGCTGGATCACTTTTTGGAGGCGTTCGATGATTTCGGATTCTGATTCGCCCAAGGTTTGCTGGTTGGACACTTGGAAGAGGTTGCCCATGGCTTCGGTGCCTTCGCCGTAAAGCCCACGCACTGCGAGGCCGAGTTTGCCCACTGCTTGGACAATCTGGTTAATCTGTTCGTTCAGCACTAGGGCGGGCACATGGAGCATGGCCGAGGCACGCATACCAGTGCCGACATTGGTGGGGCAGGCGGTGAGGTAGCCGTAGCGGGGAGAGAAGGCGAACTGCAAGTAGCTCTCGAGGCCAGAGTCCACAGCATCGAGCATGGACCAGACTTCCCGGAGCTGGAGACCGGGCGCAAAAGCTTGCATGCGGAGGTGATCCTCCTCGTTGACCATGATGCTGTAAGATCTGTCGTGACTCACCGCGACACCGCTGCCGCCGGCCTTGGCCGCGTGTTCGCGACTGATCAGGTGCTGCTCGACGAGGATCTGTTTTTCGAGAACGGTCAGCTTGTCCATGGGTTCTGCAAGGAGCGGGTTCTGGAACTCCGGCAACTTGAGCAGCGCGGGCATGATGGACTCATAGACTTTTTCCCTCTCGGGTTTCTTGGCCCAAGTAGGGAAAGATGCTCCACCAACATTGCGCGCCAAGCGCATGCGGCTGCTGATGACAACACCTTGACGGCTATTGCCGCCGGTCAGCCACTCAGCAGTCGTATCGAGCAATTGGGCGATATTCACGGCTCACACTATAATGCCAGAGCCCGGGAGTGCAAGGACGGGATGGAGGCTAGGAGGCTAGTTTTTTTCTTTTCTTGTTTTCGCAAGCGCCAGAGTTGCGCAGCTTGGAACAGGAGGCTCGTATCTGGAGATTTTTTTGGGCGGGCTCGAACCCGAGTTTGCGGCTGATCATCTCTTCCCTCTCTTCGAGTTCTGGGTCTTCGAACTCCACAATCTTATCACAATCCACGCAGATCAGGTGGTTGTGGTTTGGGTGTTTGAGATAGTTCGGATCGTAGTATTTATGGGGTTTGCCCAAATCGAGTTCGCGCAGCAATCCACTCTCCACTAGCAGTGGCAGCGTGCGATAAACCGTGGCACGGGAAACACTGTCATCCAGTTTTTTAGCCATAACGAGCAACTCGTCGGCGGTGTAATGCTCGGTGGTGGAAAAAGCTGCCCGGATGATGGCACGCCTCTGCGCAGTGCTCCGGACGCCTTGAGCATCGAGGAACTCGCTGATTCTTTTTTCCCAATCGGCAGCCATAGGTTTCTAGTGCAGGACAGACTGGGGGCAGTTGGGTGACCAGTCAAGCCACCCTTCTCCCCTGACCACACGAATCAGGAGTTGGCTCGGGTGATAGCATCCTTTTCCACTACGGGCCAGAGATCGGCTATGAAGCTGTTGATGCGCCCCTTCACCAGCGCCAGTTCCTCTGGAGTGTAGCTGCTACCAGCCGCAGGGTTTTCATGAGCGAAGAAGTAAAACTTCACTTTGGGTTCAGTGCCAGAACCACGCACCGCCACGCGGGCGCCGTTTTCCAAATGGAGAATCAGCATCAACTCCTTGGGAATCTCTACGCCATCGATATCGTGGAGCGTGTCTTTGGCGAAATTTTGCACGCGGGTCACGCGGAGCCCCATGATTTCTGTGGGCGGCTTTTTATCGAAAGAATCGAGCATGCGTTTGATCTTGGCAGCACCCTCGGCACCTTCCATCACGATGTTGCCCAGCGACTCTTTGTAGTAGCCAAATTCGGCGTAAATCTGGTCGAGGTAATCTAGGCAGGAGATCCCTTGGGACTTAGCGAAAGCCAAGGCTTCCACAAACATCAGCACCGCGGCATTGGCGTCCTTGTCCCGCACATAATCACCGCCGCTGTAACCGTAGCTCTCTTCACCACCAAAGATGAAGTAACAACCTTTGCCCAAGTGCCCCGCCCGTTTGTCCGCCTCGTTCCTCGTGCGATAATCCACAAACGAAGCATTTGCCGAAACCAGCTCCTGCTCGTATTGGCGCATCTTGGCTCCGATGTATTTGAAGCCAGTCAAAGTGTTAATCAGTTTGATGCCGAACTTGGCCGCAATAGCCGCCTGGAGGTCGGTGGTGACAAAGGTCTTGATGAGACAGGCATGAGCTTTGTTGCCCTGGTGCAGGACGCCCTGCTGGACCAGCGCAGAAACACGGTAGTGAGCCATGATGGAGCCAATCTGATTGCCGGAAATCAATTCGTAATCACCCTGAGCATTGCGGAGCGCAACACCCATGCGGTCGCAATCGGGATCCGTGGCGAGCACGGCGTCGGCACCGTGCTGTTTCGCCAACGCTATGCCCATGGCCAGCGCCTCTCCATTTTCAGGGTTCGGCGATTTGACCGTGGGGAAACGGCCATCGGGTTGCATCTGCTCGGGGACCGTGATCGCCTCGACACCGAATCGGCTCAAGATCGGAAGGCTGGAAATTGCACCTGTTCCGTGGATCGGCGTGAAGACCACTTTCAGTGCCGGCGCCTGCTGCTGAAACATCGGTGCGTCGAGCACCAGAGTCGCCAGCGCGTCGAGATATGCCTTATCCTCGGCATCGCCCAAAATGCGGGTTGTTGCGCCATTGACCGGGGTCACCGCACCGCTGGGCATGGTGCGATTGACTTCTTGAACGATGTTGGTGGCGTGAGGCTCTACGACTTGCCCACCGTCGTCGAAATAGGCTTTAAATCCATTATCATGCGGGGGGTTGTGGCTGGCGGTTATCATGACGCCCGCCTGGGCATTGAGCAGACGCACGGTATAAGAGAGCTGTGGAGTGCTCCGCTCGGCGGAAAAGAGATGGGCGTCCACCCCTTCGTTATTAGCAACCTTGGCGCACAGCTCAGCAAAGTGACGCGAGAAATGGCGTGTGTCATGAGCCAATACCACGGCAGGCCTGATGTCAGGGAACTGCACACACAAGTAGCGGCAAAGACCGCGGATGGCTTTTTCCACATTGAAATCATTCATCGCATTGGAGCCTACACAGGGATGTTCGGGCGCACCGAGCGCACCCGGGGTGCCTTTTTCGGCAGAGGTCACCACTCGCCCGATGGTTCTGCCCCGCAGACCTCCCGTGCCAAAAGCCAATTGTTTAAAAAAGCGGTCGTTGATCTCGGTGGCGTGTGCCCCGGCTACCAACTCATCCAGCGAAGCCCGACACCAAGATCCCTCGGCGGAGGCCTGATAAAAGGCTTCGAAATTTGTAGAGGCTTCGGGAAGGATAGCGCCTGATTGCGCCATCTGCTGGAGAGTGGAAATCGTGCTCATCACCCCGAACCCTAGCGGAAAACATGCGTTATGGGAAATGCAAAATTGTGGGGATTCGGGCAAGCCCCGTCCCTCTAGACAGACTCCTCTCTACTGGCCGCATACGAGGCTTGGAGCGTGACATAATCGGGTTTGCCGGTGCCCAGCACGGGGATGGCACTCTGGATGATCGTGCGTGGCACAAACAACTCAGGGATGCCGTTCTTGCTGGCGTAGGCTAACAGATCTTCCCGCCTCGGCTCGACCTTCTCGGTGACCAGCAAGATGTCTTCTCCTTTTTTCGGGTGTGGCACCGAGAGTGCCGCGCTCAGCACCCCAGGCCAGACGGCCGATGCCAACTCTTCTACCGCAGTCAAGGAGACCATCTCTCCGGCCACTTTGGCAAACCGTTTCATGCGACCCAAGATTTTTACAAAACCTTCTGTGGTCACCTCCACTATATCTCCGGTGTCATACCACCCCTCGGGAGGGGGCACGAGTTTGCCTGGCTCTTCGGGAAGGTAGTAGCCCATCATGATATTGGGCCCGCGCACCCAGAGTTTGCCTCCCTGCTCGATACCCGGCACCGTTTCCAGTTTGTATTCGATACCCGGCAGGAACCGCCCTACGGTCCCAGCTTGGTTGAACATCGCCGTGTTCATGCAGATGGCGGGTGAACATTCCGTGCTGCCATACCCTTCCAGCACGCGCACTCCAAACACTTCCGACCAAGTTTTTTTTGTGCTCTCTTTGACTTTCTCGGCACCCGCATACACAGAGCGCACCGTATGAAAATCGTAGGGGTGCGCTTTTTTCGAATATCCATTGAGAAAGGTGTTGGTCCCAAAAAGCACCGTGGAGCCAGTCTGATAAACCAGCTCTGGTATCACCCCGTAATGCAGCGGCGAGGGATACATGAACACGGGCACCCCCCCCAGCAACGGTGCCAGCGTGCCGCCAGTCAATCCGAAGGAGTGGAATATCGGCAAACAGTTAAAGACACGGTCTTGGCGATTCATGTCCACTCGTGCGAGTAGTTGCCGCACATTGAAAAGCAGATTACGGTGCGAGAGCACCACCGCTTTGGGTGTGCCGCTGGACCCGGAAGTGAACAGGATCACCGCCGGCGTGCGCGACCATTCTCCACCCGCCGTTTGACAATGGCGACGGCGCTGGGAACTCACTATTTTCCACACCAAGGATGGAGCGATCGAACCCACACACAAACGCAGTGCATCGGCTACTCCACTGGTGGCACGGAGCTTTTCCAGATAGCGTATTTCTACACCTGCCCCGGCCAGCGCCTCCACCACTTTCTGGAGCTTGCCTTCGCGGATAAACCGTTCGGATGTCCAGACTACGCGTATCCGTGCTGTGTTACACGCGCTCAGCAGGTTTTTACTGCCTGTAGAGAAGTTCAAGAGTGCCGCCACTCTGCACGCCGCCTGCACGCCAAAAAAAGCGGCCACCGCCACCGTGCTGTTGGGGAGCATGAGACCCACGGTGCCTCCCGCCTCCACCCCCTCCACTAATCGCGGTGCCAGCGCGAGACTTCGGGCGATGAGTGCCCGATAAGTCAGCGGGCTAAAAGAAGGATCATTGAGCACCTCAAACGACGCCCCATGCCAGCGGCTATTCCAGAGCAACGCATCAAAAAGCGTTTGCTCAGCGGGCGCTGTCGCCACAGCCATGTCCGTCAATAAATCATAGATTTTTGTCACCACCTGCCCACGGGCTTCTCTCGCACTTCCCTCGGGTTTTTCCAGTTGCACGGGAGGCAGCACCGTCAGCGTGATCTGCGGGAACAGGCTCTGCTTCATCTTGTTTTTCAGGTAAGAAAAATAGGTGTGATGCACCCCGTCCAGTTGCACGGGCACGATGTCGGCATCCCCGCGAATCGCCATCAGTCCAGGCCCCTGATAGACTTTCATCACGCCCCCGGTCACCGTCAGCCGTCCCTCGGGAAAAATCACCACTGGCACGGCTTCTTTCACCAGTTTCGTCAGCGACTTGATCGCCATGGGATTCGCCGGGTTGACCGGATACACCCGCACCATCCAGAGGAAGGGTTGTATCCACCAGCTCTGGGCTATCTTGGTATCTATCGCGAAGGTAGGCAACTCTGGCAAAAATGCTGTCAACAGCACGGCGTCCAGATAGGAAACATGGTTGGCGATGATCACCTTGCGCTGGCGCGCCGCCTGGTAATTCTCGATCCCTCGCACCTGCACGCGAAACAGCAGCCGCAACACCCAGCGCAACACCGTGTGCAAGACCGATTCCGGGATAATCCGGATGATGTAGAGCGAGACTCCGATATTGAGCACGGCCAGCAGCACGAGCACCTGCAACCCCGACCAACCAGCGAGTGAAAGCAGAGCCACTGTTCCGTTGGCTGCCACCATGAACAGTGCATTCAGAATGTTATTCGCCGCAATGTTCCGCGAGCACCTCGAAGGCTCCGACCACGCCTGCAAGATCGTGTAAAGCGGCACGCTAAACACCCCACCGCACAACGCGATTCCTGCTAGGCACCCTCCCATCACCACTCCCCGCACCGATCCAATCGCAAAAACCTCCCCGTCGCCCGTCGGTGCCACCGCCACAAAGAGCAGACTCAGCGCCGAGATACCCAGCCCTGCTAGCGGCGTAAACTTCGCACTGATCTCCCCGCGCAAAAGAGCCTGACACAACAGCGCCCCCAACCCGATTCCCAAACTAAACAGTGTCAAAAACAGGCTCGCCACTGTCTTGTCTGCACCCAGCTCCTCCGCAACATAGGGCGGGATAAATGCCAGCCACACCGCACCCACCGCCCAGAACCACGATATCCCCAGCATCGAACGCCAAATACCCACCTGCGGACGAGCGCTCCGCAAGATCTCGGCGGTGGAGATCCACGGGTTCCACGAAATCGGAAATGACTCCCCCTGCGACTTGGCAGAGGGTATGAATAGACTCACGAACCACCCCGCCAGCGCCAAAGCCATGAGCACCCACGGAAGCCATGCCGCCTGCATCACTTGACCCGACACCTGCTCGATGGCCAGACCTCCCAATCCCGTGCCCACCAAGATAGCCACAAAGGTCGCCGCCTCAAAAACAGCCGAGCCCGCCAACAACTCTCTTGTCTTCAAATGCGATGGCAGGATACTGTATTTCAGCGGGCCGAAAAACGCGATCTGCACGCCTGTCAAAAACACCACCCCGAATAGCAGCATCGGCTCGTGCGCCCAAAAACCGTAAACCGCCAAGCCCATTATGGCTATCTCTGCCACTTTCGTCCACCGCACCATGCGCGATTTTTTAAAACGGTCCGCCATCTGCCCGGCCAACCCAGAAAACAAGAGGATCGGCGCGATCAATAATATCATGATCACATTTACCGCCGTCGCCGTGTTCCACCCCATGTCTGACGCCGTCTGGTAAGTCACCAGCATCACGAAGGCGTTTTTGAAAACATTGTCGTTCAACGCGCCAAAAAATTGGACGAGAAATAGAGGTAAAAAGCGGCGGCTACCGAGCATGCTCATGGCTGTATCCTTCTTGTCAGTCGTTTCACTGTGCCCTGTCCGGCGCACACCCATCGGCGATGCTTGTCCACCAGACCATCCATCCCGATAGTGCCGCGCCACCGCTTCCATCTCAATGCCATTCATCGTTTTCACTAGACCAGCATCGCACCACTCATTGTATTTATCTAATTGATAAACTTTTTGTAATTATTACTATTATCAATATAATGAATATCCACCACCTCGAGCTGTTCTACTATGTCGCCCGCCACCGTGGAGTGCTCGCCGCTTGCCGCCACATCCCCTACGGCATCCAACAACCCGCGGTCAGTTTGCAGGTGATAGCCCTAGAAAAAGACTTGGGCACAACACTCTTTCAACGACGCCCTTTTGAACTGACCTCCGCAGGACAGGTGCTCTTCGATGCCATCGCCCCTTTTTTCAGCAGGCTCCCTGAAATGCGCAGCCTCGTCACCGGCCAGATCAGCCGACACCTTAGATTGGCTGGTGCCACGGAATTCCTGAGAGACCACCTGCCCTCCATGCTCCGTGAAATGGGCGAAGGCTTCCATTTCCAACTCTGCGAAGCCAGCCAATCCCAAGCCCAAGATCTCATCGAAAAACGAATGGCAGACCTTGCCCTTACTGTGATCGAAAGCAGCCTCCCGCCAGGATTTCACACGCACGAGATAGCCCGACTCCCTCTCATCATCTGGCTCCCCACCTCATCCCCCATCCGCACTCTGACACAACTCAGAAAAGCCGCCTCGCGCGGACTCCCCCTAATTGGATTTCCGGCGCAGGAACGGATCATGCACCTCTTCCGAGAGGGATGGGAAGCCGAGGCACCAGCGTGGCAGCCCTCCATCGAAACCACCTCGCTCGACCTGATCGCCCACTATGTCCGGGAAGGCCTCGGCGCAGGCGTCGCCGTGGCAGTGCCCCGTGCCCGACCCATCGCAGGAGTGCGAGCACTGACCCTACGCGCATTTCCTCCCCTGCCAGTCGGCGTATTCTGGAAAGGGACGCTCCAAGAAAGTGCCTCCCTGTTTTTACAAAAACTCGAAAAGCGCACCCACACACTTCCTGTAAAACCTTCGACTACCTGCACCCACTAAACTTTCTCTTTTTCTGTCGCTCCGAGAAAATCGTGCTACAAGTGCGGGAATGAAAGGCTTTCTCTGGAACATCGTGCGTCTCGGCGCGTGGGCGGCTTTCACAGCCGTAGCCTTTTTCCTCTTTCTCGTCTGGCTGGACTACGGCTCCCACCGCTTCTTCCACGGCTTGCAAAAAGAATCTCTGCGCCTGGGCCATGCGGCTGAAAAACGCCTGCGCTCTGGCGCGCACTGAACTCGATCACCCTCCCGAGACCCGTTCGGCTCCCAACACTTCCACCGCCTTGGTGAGAGCACTCTTCGGCCCGAAAATCAGAAGTCCATCCCCATCGTTTAGTGAGGTGTCAGGCGCAGGACTGGCATGATGCACACCTCCGCGAATCAACCCTACCACCGTCACCCCCGTCTTGCTCCGGAGCCCAGACTGGCGCAGCGAGGATCCCAGCACCGCCGAATTCTCCCGAAGACGCGCCACCCAGATCTCGTTTTTCTCTTCCTGCTGTTTCACACGGGTAATCGAGAAAAATTCCGTGGCGATACGAATCTGTTCTGCATCACCGACCAACAATAAATGATCTTCCGGAAACAGGCAGGTATCCGCTGGGGGGTTCACTAACTCAAATCCCGAGCGTTTGATGGCCAGAATCGTCGCCCCGGTATTCTCGCGCAGCATAATATCTTTCAATGCACGCCCCACCACATCCGAGTCTGGCAACAGCACGATTTCCTTGATCGAAGCCTGCACCGGATACTGCTCTTCGAGCACCTGCCTCGCTTCGAGACGACCCTTCTGACTGAGGGCAGCATTCGCAAGACTCACTCTCACCACAGACTCCACCCGGTGGTGCAATCGGTTTAATCCCTGCCAAAAAAAGACTGCGACACCAGCCCCCAGCGTAGCGAGAATCGCCAGCACTGGCCACGGTGGCAGGAAGGGGCGAGTAATCAATCCCAGCCAGAGCAATGCAGCCAAGGCGAGTGCCGCAGTGAGCGACTGTGCCAGCGCATTTTCCATCCGTCGCTTCAGGCTCGGCGTGGATGACAGCCCAAGCTCAGCGGCAATCATACCGATGACCTGCATATTCTTCCACGAAGCCACCAAAAACGGCAGAGCTGCTGCTATCACCAATAACCAACCCACCCACTCCGAGGAACCCGGCAACAACTCTTCCATGATTGGCGCATTTTTGAGCCAAGCAACAAAAGGACCACTCGTCGCTGCTATCGCACTGAGCACCACGAACTCCAGCACTAACACCATCAGCGGACGGTGCAGCAATTTCCACCAACGCGAGGAGGTTCCAGTATCTTTCGGCGCAGTGATACGCGATTCGTAGAGCGCAAAAAAACTCTTCACCGGCCCCGGCAACCACGCCTCAATTTTACTCGCCCATGCACCCGCCCGACCCACATTAAAGGGCAAGGCAATCGCACTCCCCAAACAGACCGACACCATGATCGCATGAATCTCGGATCCGAGCACCCCACTGCGTTCACCCAAGCTGGCCAAAATAAACGAAAACTCCCCCAGCACAGCCATGCAAAACCCCGTCTGTAAACCCAGCCTCCAAGTGCGCCCAGACACGAACGACCCAAGCGCCACTGCCGCCACGCGCGCTGGCACAAACACCAGCAGCACGATCAACACCGTCTGCCAGTGCTCAATAAATTTTTGGTAGTCAAACAGCGCTCCCATCGAGACGAAAAACAGCGCTGTGAAAAATTCGCGCATCGGCTCCAACCGATTCAACAACCACTCCCGCGACAGGCTCTCCGCTGCAATCAACCCCATGATAAACGCCCCGAGCGCCGGGGAATATCCAAGGCTCGCCGAAAAAAGAGCGAACCCGAAACAGAGTCCCAGCGTCACGATAGAAAGCGCCTCATGCTGATGCCCCTTGAATAATCGGTTCAGCACCCGAGGCACTATCACCAACCCAGCGATCAGCGTCGTGGCCAAAAACAACGACAGATCAAAAGCAATTTTTGCCAAGCTCTTTGGCGAAACACCCTTGCCGGCCACCAGCGTGCCCAGCACGAATATCAGCAGCACCGCAGCCAGATCTTCGTAGATCGCCAGATTCATCGCAAACTTTGCCGGGCGACCCGTCGTCAGCTTTTTACTCGAGAGCGTGCCCACGATAATCAGCGTGGAACTGATCATGAGCATCCCCGCCAAAAAGGCCGATGCCAGCGGTTTCCAACCGAGCAGCGACCCCAGCGTCATACCCACGCAGAACATGAACGCCAACTCCACCAACGACACGACCAGCGTGCGCGCCCCTTGCTCGCGGATTTTATAAATTTGAAATTCCAGCCCGATCACGAACAGCAGAAAGGTCACGCCCATGTCCGACAGCGCATTCACGCTTTGCATGTCTCTGACCACACCCGTCACAGGACTGTGCGGGCTGATCAACACCCCGGCGATCAGATATCCCAACACCAGCGGAAACTTGAACCGCGCACAAAACAGCGCCGTGAATCCCGCCACAGCGAGCACAGTGCCAATGTCTTTCATGAAATGCATTTCGTGCACACACGCCTTTTATCAGAGCTGCTCTACTTGTCAGCACACGAACACCCCATTTGCAAAAAAAGACTTTGCCACTAACTCATCTTTATGAAGAAAACACTCACCGCCGCCGTCGCTGCCATCGCCGCAGCCGCCACACTCCACGCAGAACCACTCGACATAGGCGCCCCCCTCCCAGCCATCGCCACCGTGGACGAACAAGGCGCCCCGCTCGATCTCCCATCCGCTGGCGCCAAGGGTCTGCTCCTCGTCTATTTCTACCCCAAAGCCGACACCCCCGGTTGCACCGCCCAAGCCTGCAGCCTCCGCGATGACTACGCCTCTATCCAAGAACAGGGCGTCAAAATTATTGGCGTCAGCAAGGACACCGCTGCTGCACAGAAAAAATTCAAAGACAAATACTCCCTCCCGTTCACCCTCGCCGCTGACCCCGATGCCACCATCATCCGCGCCTTCGGCGTAGCCAACTCCATCGGCATGGCTCAGAGGACAGCCTTTCTATTCAA
>DYRQ01000152.1 GCA_020718645.1 Verrucomicrobium spinosum | reverse complement strand
TAAAACAAACCTTCCTCAGTTTCCCCTGTTTTCAATTGCAAAATCTGGGTTGAAAATACCTGTCCTGCTATCCCCCTCACAAAATCATCCTGTTCCACACTCTATATCACTCTTTCACCCCCTTGCTAAACACCCCCTCCCAAATCTCATATTAAACTATTTTTCAAAAACATAAAAAAAAGATTGCGTTGATCTGCCGAACATATAGTTTGTGCGGCTCTTTATATGAGGAACGAATTCCTACAACAAGCTCTGAAAGTAATACCTCAGCCCGAGGTGTTGATCAACATGGTATCCAAGCGCGTGCGCCAGCTCGGCAGCGGGTTCCGCCCCTTGGTTCCCGTGGATCCCCGCTGGAGCTTCATGGAGGTAGCTCTGAAGGAAATCGGCGACAACAAACTCTCCTTTGAACTCCTCTCCCCCAGCGAAGAGCCCAAGCAAAAAGGCCAGAAGAAAGCCAAACGCCGCAGCCTTCCTGCCATCTGACTTGAGCGCAGGTCCGAGACGGCCTGCCCAGCCGCCGCGGCGAGCGCTACGACCCGCGTATGGCTCAAAAAAAAGAAGATCCACACATTGCCACCAACCGCACCTCGCGGAGGGATTACCATATTCTCGAGTCTGTCGAAGCTGGCATCGTCCTCAAAGGCACCGAGGTCAAGTCTATCCGAGCTGGTAAAGTCAACATCAACGACGCCTTCGCCCGCGTCGAACAAGGACAGGCTATCCTCTACCAGTGCGACATCGCCGCCTATGATAAAGGCAATATCCATAACCACGAGCCGCGACAATCCCGCAAGCTCCTCCTCCACAAATCCGAAATCATCCGCCTAGCCGGTATGCTCTCCCAGAAAAACCGAACCCTGGCAGCGCTCGAAATGTATTGGAAAAACGGGCATGTCAAAATCCGCCTCGGTCTCGCTGAAGGCAAGACCCACGACGACCGCCGCGAAGACATTAAATCCAAAGCTGCCAAAAAAGAAATGGATCGCGCTCTGAAGAACCGGCTGAAAATGGGCTGACGCCCCACCCGCTTCTCTCGTTCATCCGCCTGCTCCGAACTCACCTAGCCCGCACACGCCGTTGCCGCCCACACGCGCAGTAAAAATTATTTAAAAAAACTGCGGGACAAATCAGGACTTTTTCACCAAAAGAATCACCCCATGAAATACATTTTTGTGACAGGCGGCGTAGTGAGTTCCTTGGGCAAAGGATTGACAGCCGCCGCATTGGGCACACTCCTCGAGAGGCGCGGCCTCAAAGTGGTCATGCAAAAGCTCGACCCCTACCTCAACATAGACCCTGGCACCATGTCCCCCTACCAGCACGGTGAGGTCTATGTCCTCGAAGACGGCGCCGAGACCGACCTCGACCTCGGCCACTACGAGCGCTTCACCTCCAGCCGCCTCTCCCGATCCAATAATGTTACCAGCGGCCAGATCTACGAAGCAGTCCTCGGCAAAGAACGCAGTGGCGCCTACCTCGGCAAAACCGTCCAGGTCATCCCCCATGTCACCGACGAGATCAAATCCCGCATCCGCAAACTCTCCGCCAAATACCCCTGCGATGTCATCATCACCGAAATCGGTGGCACCACCGGCGACATCGAAGGACTCCCCTTCCTCGAAGCCCTGCGCCAATTCTCCCTCGAAGTCGGCCAAGGCAACGCCATGTTCATGCACCTGACCTTGGTGCCCTACCTGAAAGCCGCCGGCGAACTCAAAACCAAACCCACCCAACAGAGCATAGCCAAACTCCGCGAGATCGGCATCCAGCCCCATGTCCTCGTCTGCCGCTGCGAACAACCGCTCTCCGTGGACATCCGTAAGAAAATTTCCCTCTTCTGCAATGTCCCTGCCGAAGCCGTCATCGAACAGATGGATGTCGCCCACACCATCTACGAAGTGCCGCTCATGTTGCAGAAAGAAAACCTCGACACCCTCGTCTGCCGCCAACTCCAGCTCGATGTGAAACACGCCGAGATGGAAAGCTGGACCAAATTCGTCCAACAGATCGTTTTCCCCTCCAAAAAAGTCCGCATCGCCGTCGTCGGCAAATACATCGAACACCGCGACGCCTACAAGAGCGTTTACGAGTCCATCACCCACGCCGCAGCCGCCAACGACACCGGCATCGAACTCCTCCAAGTGGACGCCGAGATGCTCGAAAAAGAGGGCGCCGAAGCCCTCCTCAGCAAAGCCCACGGCATCCTCGTCCCCGGCGGATTTGGTGACCGCGGCACCGAGGGCAAAATCTCCGCCGCCGGCTACGCCCGCACCCAGCAGATCCCCTACCTCGGCCTCTGCCTCGGCATGCAAGTCGCCGTCATCGAATTCGCCCGAGGCTGCGCCAACCTCGAACGCGCCAATAGCACCGAGTTCGACAAAGACTCCCCCCACCCTGTCATCTCCCTCATGGAATCACAGGAACAAGTCACCCACAAAGGCGGCACCATGCGCCTCGGCGCCTACGACTGCCATCTCCAACAAGGCACCCTCACCCAGCAAGCCTACGGCTGCGATGCCATCAGCGAACGCCACCGCCACCGCTACGAATTCAACAACGACTACCGCGACACCCTCACCTCCTGCGGCATGGTTCTCTCCGGCACCAGCCCCGACGGATCGCTCGTCGAAATCATCGAACTGCGCGATCACCCCTGGTTTGTCGCCTGCCAGTTCCACCCCGAATTCCAATCCAAGCCCACAGCCGCGCACCCCCTCTTCGACAGCTTCATCAAAGCGAGCGTCGCCAAAGCCTCGCACTCCGTGCTATAAATCAGCACGAGCATTTCAGGTTGAACGCAGGCACGACACCGTGCATACTGCCCGTTCCTTGCCACCCGCGCTACCGCGGGCACAGCAACAAGCGCCCGTAGCTCAGGGGACTAGAGCAGCTGCCTTCTAAGCAGCGGGTCACTGGTTCGAATCCAGTCGGGCGCACTCCTACAACACGACAGGAAACTACACAATATCACAGGGTTAAGATAGAAAACCCTCTCAAAACCCCATCCCATAAGAAACAACAGAAACCAAAAAAAACGACAGGGAAGCACTCGAAATTTAACGGCAATTTACCGACGCATAGACTAGGAGGCTGCTGTCCGGCTTGGGCAATCCAGCGGCGGTGAAGATGACGATTACCTAGCCGGGAGAAGTGTGAAGGCGGAGGGAAGAAGGATGAAGTGGAGCCTCCTGACTTCATCATTCATACTTCAACC
>DYRQ01000067.1 GCA_020718645.1 Verrucomicrobium spinosum | reverse complement strand
CAGGCGAGCCTGCGCCTAGCACCTGCACCCATCGCGCTCTATTGCAAGATCTGGGTTGAATGGCTTACTATGATGATACGCCTTGCATTTTTCTGAGTCTCTGGGAACTTTAGCGGATGGACATGATCCGCAAAAATTCGCTCGTCTTTGGATTGTTAGCTTACTTCGTGGCATTCTGCACACCTCTTCTGCAGGCAGAACCAGCCTCAGACCTCTTGCAAAAAGGAAATGAGTCTCTGAGCCGGAATGATGTGGATGGCGCGTTGACCGCCTTTAAGGATTTGGTGGACAAATACCCCTCGACAGCCGCAGCCATCTCGGGACGGGTGAACTACGGGTTGGCCTTCTATCTCAAGGGACAACAGGACGAGGCGATCAAAGTGCTCGAACCACTGCTGACGGATAAGCTGGTTCCAGACGATGCCAAAGAGACGGCGACATTTTACTTAGCCCAAGCGTGTTCCGGAAAAAATGATTACGAGAAAGCGCAGAAAGTTTACACCGATTTTCTGACGACTTATCCCAAGAGTTTGTCACTAGAGGATGTGCTTTACGGGCGCGCGATTGCTCGGCTGATGCTCGGCAAGCACGATGATGCAGTGGCTGATTTGCTCGACAGCCAGAAGCGCTTTCCAAACAGCGCCGCCAAATGGGATACGCAATATCTCATCGGTGTAGTTTATGTCCAGCAAGCCCAAGGGCTCTTGGCGCAGCAGAAAAAAGTGGAGGCCGATGCGTCTCTCAAGAAATCGTTTGAAGCCTTAGAAAAAGTCGTGCAGGCCAGCGACGAGCAACCCTCCCTCGGCAACGATGCTTTGCTGATGCTCGGCGAGATCAAGTTTGGACTCGGTGAATACGACAAGGCCGCGGGCTATTACCGCCGGATCATGCCTCGCTCTGATGTGGTCAGCAAGCTCGAGCAGCGAGTGCAACAGGCTACTAAGAGTTTGCAGTCCAACCCATCCCAGTTCAACCAACTCCAGAAACTCAAAATGCGCGAGGAAAGCAAGTTGGCCGGCGTAAAATCCAAAGCCGATCCCTTGATCGAAGCCCTCGGCAAGATAGCTTTCTGTCTTGTCCAAGAAAACAAGTTTGACGAAGCTCGCGCCGTTGCTAACCACGCGCTCAAGTTTGCTGCTACCACAGAGCAAAATAAATTCCTTCTCTACCAAAGAACGCTCTCGCTGGCTATGCAGGGTCAAGCTGAGGCTGCTGAAAAAGCGTTTGCTGATTTCAATGCTAAATTCGCCAAGGATTCCTTGGCTGAAAATATCGGGCTTATTCTCGGCAGCAAATATCTCTCACAACAGAAAGCCGAGAAAGCACTCGCAGTTTTTGAGCAGGCCGAGCGGGACTACCCCCAAAGCAAGCTCATGCAGGATGTCATGATGCAGGTCGGAGAGGCTTTGCGGCAGCTAGGAAGGCTCGATGAAGCCAAACGCCGCATGGATTCTTATCTCGCGAAAAATCCCCAGTCGAGCAACGCTGAGATGGTGCAGTTCCGCCTCGGGGCGACACAACTAGAGTCCAAAAAATACGATGATGCTCTCAAGACATTCCGCGATCTGGCAGCCAAAGCTAAGGATGCTTCGATCAAGACCCAAGCCACCTTCCAGATTGGATTGACGCTTGATACCACCCAGAAAGGGGCCGAGGCACTCGTCGAATACGACAAGTTTATCCAGGTCTTCCCCAAGGATCCTCTCGCTGCCACAGCCCTTTTCCAGTCAGGTCTCATCCAAGAGAAAGCGGGGAAAGGCGACGACGCTATCGTGCGTTACGCCAAGATTGTCCAAGAGTTCCCTCAGGAGAAAGTCGCTCCTTACGCTCAGCAGGCCATCGCCTTTTACCACATGAACGCCAAGCCCACTCGCGTGAACGAAGCCTTGGGAGCCTTCGACGCGCTCTTCCAGAAATTCAAATCCAGTGAACTCGCGCCTCCGGCTCTTTTTTATCAAGCATCCATACTGGCTCAGGTCGGGAAGACAGAAGAGGCCAACACGAAATACCAGCAGGTTCTCTCTGCCTACGGCAGCGAGCCGATAGCTGCCGATGCTCAATATGCCATTGCGAAACTTTGGCATGACAAGCTTCTGGCGCTCGGCAATTACAAGGCTTTCAACGAGGAACGCAAAACCGAGTGGCAGGGTTTTGCGCAAAAAGTATTGATGGCCATAGATGAATTGGTCTCCAAATTCCCTGATAGTGCTCCGGTCAGCAACGGTCTCAGCTTGGCTGTGGGTCTGCAATTCTCGAAGATTCAAGTTGGCATCCAGAGCCTCAGTGATGCGCAAGAATACTTTGGCGCTCTATCGGGAAAAGCGGCTTCGAACCCGCCCTTGGCCGCGCGCATTAACTTCGCCAAAGCCGGTTTGGTTTACTTGGCTGGCGACCAGAAAATGGCTCATGAGATCATGCGCTCCGCCTATTCGGAAAGCGTTCAGTTCTCCCGTCAGGATCTGGATCGCTATGGGCTCACCCTCATTGAGGCTGGCGATTACGCGGTTGCCATCACCGTGTTTTCTCGTCTGATAAAAGACTACGAGAAAGATCCCTATGCCATCGCTGATGCCTGCTACGGTCTCGGCACAGCGCTTTTGAAGTCAGGGCGCGGCAATGATGCGGTGCAATATTTCAATCGCCTCAAAAAAGATTTTGCTTGGTCAGACAAACTTCATTTGGCGAATTACAACCTCGGCAAGAGTGTCGAGGCTTCCAAGCCTGATGAGGCTCTCGCTCTTTACCAAGAGGTCATGCGTGCCCGTGCTGCAGCGCCTAACACCAAGGCTGACTCCATGTGGGCAGCTGCCGAGATCGAGGAAAAGCGTGGGCGTCTGGCAGAGGCTGCTGGCTTCTACGAGGCGATTGATGCCTTTGTCGGTCAGTTGGCTGGGGAGCGCGCTTCCAAGGGGCTCTTGATTGCTGGTCAGCTTTACGAGAAGGCTGGCAAGACCGAGGATGCTCGCCGGAGTTATCAGAGCGTCCTGACTAGTTATGAGTCGAGCCCCGAAGCCACCACAGCCAAGTCTCGCCTCGCAGCTTTGCCTGCTGCTGCTCAAGGTAAAAAATAGCGACGCGCCGCCTGAGCCCTTTCCAGTGCTCCGGTTATAGCAACCATGAAGACGGACGAACGGTTTTCCTCCATTTACGCTGTTTTGACCGTCACTTATGCTGAGGCACACTGCGAGTTGCACCACGCTAATCCCTTCCAGCTTCTCATAGCCACGATCCTCTCGGCCCAATGCACGGATGCCCGGGTCAACCAAGTGGCTCCTGCTCTCTTTCAGGCGTTCCCGAACTCGTTGGCGATGGCTCAAGCGCCGTTGGAGGACATAGAGAAGCTGATTCACTCCACAGGTTTTTTTCGTAACAAGGCGAAGAATATCAAAAACTGTTGCATCGAGATCAGTGCCAAGCATCGCGGGGATGTCCCCCATACCATGGCCGAGCTTTCTGCGTTGCCGGGAGTCGGACGCAAGACCGCCAATGTTGTCTTGGGCAATGCGTTTGACATCCAAGAGGGGATAGTGGTGGACACCCATGTGTCCCGTCTTTCCCAACGCATGGGTTTCACCAAACAGACTGAACCAGAAAAAATCGAGCGCGATCTCATGAAGCTGGTTCCCCGCACTGAGTGGGCGTTTTTTTCGCATCGGATGATATTCCATGGCCGGCGGCGATGCTCGGCGAGAAAACCCGATTGCGCCAAGTGCGAAGTGGCGCACTTATGTCCATCCTTCGGTAGCACTAAACTCTAGTTTATCCCCTCGTTTCTCGCTCTGAGACTATACGCCCGTGCACAACTCCCAACCTCTGGCTGGGGGGGGGTATGATGTTACGCTAGCGGGCATGGGTATCTTTGAGGTTGATTTACGACAGTCATCCTGTATCGTGGGCAGCCCATGAAAAAGCAGACGACTACTGGCAAAGCAACTTCCCGCAAGGCGGCGAACACTGTTTCCTCTCCCATGTCCGGTGCCGACATTGTCGTCAAGTGCCTCGAGAATGAAGGTGTAGAAGTGATTTTTGCTTATCCTGGTGGCGCGAGCCTTGAACTCCACCAGTCCTTGACTCGCTCGAAAAAAATCCGCGTCATTCTCCCGCGCCATGAGCAGGGTGGTGTTTTCGCCGCTGCGGGTTATGCCAGAGCTACAGGCAGGGCTGGAGTGGTGATGGCTACCTCGGGTCCAGGGGCGACGAACTTGGTCACAGGTATTGCCGATTGTTTTATGGACAGTGTGCCTTTGGTGGCGATCACTGGCCAAGTGTCCACGCACATGATCGGGCGCGGGGCTTTCCAAGAAACCGATGTGTTCGGTATGACGGTGCCGATATGCAAGCACAGCTACCTCGTGACCGATATCAACGATCTGCCCCGTATTTTCAAAGAGGCGTTTCACATTGCGGAGACTGGCAGGCCAGGGCCGGTGGTTATTGATATTCCCAAGAATGTCCAACAGCAGAAAACCCAACCCCATTTTGTCGAGTCGTTCACCCTGCGCGGTTACCAGCCTGCTCCGAAACCAGAGCAGGCTGCGCTGAACGACATCGTGGGTCTGATCAGCAACAGCGAGCGCCCCATGCTCTATATCGGAGGCGGTATCATCACTGCCAACGCTACTTTCGAGCTGAAAAAGTTTGTCGAGCTGACACAGATCCCTGTCGCCACCACACTCATGGGCATCGGAGCTTTTCCGGAGTCCGATCCGCTCTGCCTGCGCTGGCTGGGTATGCATGGCACTGTTGCTGCCAACAACGCTGTGAATGAAGCTGACTTGCTCTTGGCTTTTGGCGTTCGTTTTGACGACCGGGTGACTGGCAAGGTGGAGAAATTCGCCGAGCATGGCACCATCGTTCACATTGACATTGATGACTCGGAGTTGAATAAAAATAAACCAGCTCAACTCCCAATCCGCTGCGACATCAAAGAAGCTCTGCGTGGTCTCAATGACCTGCTTTCCCACGGGCGCCTCCCCAAGGATCACCATGCCAAATGGCTCCAGACCGTGGCCACTTGGAAGAAAGCACACCCCTTCAAATTCGATGATGCCGCTAGCGGGATTCAACCCCAATACGCCATTCGCCGACTCTGGGAAATGACCCGTGGAGAGGCCATCATCACCACAGGCGTAGGCCAGCATCAGATGTGGGCTGGGCAGTTTTACGAGTTTGCTAAACCCCGCACTTTCTTGACTTCGGCAGGGCTCGGTTCCATGGGCTTCGGTTTCCCCGCTGCCATGGGTGCCAAAGTGGCTTGCCCGCACAAGCAGGTGGTGGACATAGACGGTGATGGCAGCTTCGTCATGAACATCCAGGAGTTGGCCTGCGCTCATATCGAAGGCATTGCTGTCAAAGCCATGGTGCTCAATAACCAGCACCTTGGCATGGTGGTGCAGTGGGAAGATCGTTTCTACTCCAGCAACCGTGGCAATACTTTCTTGGGAGATCCCCGCGATCAGGCCCGTATCTATCCGGACTTCGTGACCATCTGCCAAGGGTTCGGCGTTAAAGCAGAGCGTGTCACCAGCAAGAAAGAACTCGACGGGGCGATCCGTCGTATGCTGGAAAGCAAGGACTGCTATGTGCTGGATGTCATGGTGCCCTATACGGAGCATGTTCTCCCCATGATTCCTTCCGGACATACCTACCGCGACATCATTACAGAACCCGATGGCAGCGGACCGCACAAAACCACGCAGAAGCTCAAGCCCGGCAGCGGGCTCTGAGCCGACGAGTTTTCTAGACTATCATCCTTCGCTGGCTTTCCTGAGGGATTCCAGCTCGTCCCATCGTGCGTAGGCGGCGTGCAGGCGGGTGCCCAGTGATTCGGATAATTCTGTGAGCGTTTTGATCTCTTCTGGCGTCCGCTGGTAGAGCTGGGGGTCGGCCAGTAGCTCTGCGGTGCTGGCCAACTCGCTTTCGAGGCTTTCAATCTGAGCGGGGAGCGCCTCGAGTTCGCGCTTTTCCCGATTGTAAAACTTGCGGGGTTTCTCTCCCGATGCAGGCGCCGGGACGACTGGCTCTGGCGGGAGTTCCGCGGGAGGTTCGGGTTCAGCGGTGGCCAGAGCTTGGCGGTTTTGCTGGTAGTTGAGCCAATCTTGACAGCCGCCAGGGTATTCTACTACGGAGCCGTTGCCGTCGAGTATGAGTGTTGCTGTGGCAACCTCGTCGAGGAAATCGCGGTCGTGCGACACGAGCAGCAAGGTGCCCGCATAGGAAACCAGCAGATCTTCGAGAAGCTCGAGGGTCTCCATATCGAGATCGTTGGTGGGTTCATCGAGCACCAGCAAGTTGGCCGGCTGTAAAAAGAGTTTTGCCAAAAGAAGACGGTTGCGTTCTCCCCCCGAGAGTTTTTTAGCCGGCATGCGGGCTCTTTCCGGAGGGAAGAGAAAATCTTTGAGGTAGCTGTGGATGTGTCGGGCACGGCCTTGAAAAGTGACCGTCTCTGCCGAGCCTGCCACATTTTCAGCGACGGTTTTGTCATCGGCGATTTGGTCGCGGAGTTGATCCAGATAGACCACTTGCAGATTGGTGCCAGGCACCACTGTGCCTGAGACTGGCATCAGATGCCCGAGCAGCAATTTGAGCAGGGTGGTTTTGCCGGCGCCGTTGGGGCCGACAATGCCGATTTTGTCGCCGCGCCACAGGGTGGTGGTCAGATCGCGGATGATCAGCTTGTCGTCCTCGTAGCCGAAAGAGGCGTTTTCTGCGCAGATCACTTTCTGGCCTGAGGAGCTGGTTCCACCGAGTTCGATGCGAGCTTGTCCGGGGCGTTCGCGCCGTGCTTTGCGCTCTTCTCTCAGGCGCAACAACGCTTTTACTCGACCTTCATTGCGGGTGCGGCGAGCTTTGACACCTTGTCGGAGCCACGCCTCTTCTTCAGCTAGCTTTTTGTCGAGTGTGGCCCACTGCTTTTCCTCTGCTTCGAGCACTTGGTTTTTTCTTTCGAGGTAGGTGTCATAGTCGCAGGCCCAACTGCTGAGCCGCCCTCGATCCAGCTCGACGATACGCGTGGCCAAGCGCCGGAGAAACGCGCGGTCGTGCGTGACGAATAGCAGGGCGACCGAACAGGCGAGCAGGGATTTTTCCAGCCAGAGAATACTCTCGAGATCGAGGTGGTTCGTCGGCTCGTCCAAGAGGAGTAGATCGGGTTGCCCAGCCAAGGCTGCGCCCAATAAGACACGGCGTTTCAAGCCGCCGGAGAGAGAGGCGAATTCCGCATTCTCCGGCAGCAACATTTCACTGATCAGGTCGTCAATCCGAATGTCTATTTGCCATTCATCCTCAGTGTGGTCGTCAGGGACTGCGGCGCGGAGAATGTCGCGCACGGTGCCGGGCTGATCCTGTGGGATTTCTTGGTTCAGCCGTGTGCAGCGCAGTTTGGGCTGGCGCGAGATCTCGCCACTGTTGGGAGTCTCTTCGCCAGCGATCAGACGCAAGAGGCTGGTCTTGCCACTGCCGTTGCGACCGAGCAGACAGACCCTCTCTCTCGGTTCAATAATCAGGTCGGCTGCGTCGAGGAGGGGCGAGGCACCGTAGCGGAGGGTAACTTGCGAAAATTGGAGCAAGGGCATAGGTCAGGAACGGGGTAAGGTGGAGGCATCCGCAGGGCGGGCGGCACAGGGCTGGGCAGTCACAGGTGTTGTCATGGGAGCACAGAGTTGTGCATTTGGCTGCTACTGGCGAGAGAAAAGAGGTAGGCGGCGGTTGACTCTTGGCCGAGCTGTTCTTAAATACACCACAACAACACAATAAAATATAAGAGAAACTTTCTATGCCAAACCCAACGATCATCTACACCCTGACCGACGAGGCTCCCATGCTTGCGACTTATTCGCTCCTGCCCATTGTGCAAGCCTTTGCGACTCGTGCGGGTATTCATACCGAGACCCGCGACATTTCTCTGGCGGCACGCATCTTGGCTGCTTTCGCTGATGTGCTGCCCGAGTCTCAGAGGGTGAACGACGATCTGGCTTATCTGGGGGCTCTCACGCTCAAGCCCGAGGCTAATATCATCAAGCTTCCCAACATCAGCGCCTCAGTGCCCCAGCTCAAAGCCGCCATTGCCGAACTCCAATCTCAAGGTTTCTCTCTACCGCATTATCCCGAAGCGCCACAGACCGAAGGTGAAAAAGAGGCGAAAACCCGCTACGACAAGATCAAAGGCAGTGCTGTCAACCCCGTCCTCCGCGAGGGTAACTCCGACCGCCGCGCCCCTAAATCGGTCAAAGATTATGCCCGCAAAAACCCGCACTCCATGGGGGCTTGGAGTCCAGGTTCCAACACTCGCGTGGCCACCATGGGCCAGAATGATTTTTTCTCGAATGAAAAGTCGGTCGCCGTGCCCGAAGCTCAAACTGTCAAAATTGAATTTGTCAGCACCCAAGGTGACAAGACAGTCTTCAAAGAAATAAAGCTCCAAACAGGCGAAATCTTTGATGCCACCTTCATGAGCCAGGCGGCTCTGATCGAATTTCTGAAGCAGCAAATCTCCGTCGCTAAAATGGATGGCGTGCTTTTCTCGCTCCATCTCAAGGCAACCATGATGAAGGTCTCTGACCCCATTATTTTCGGCCACGCCGTGAAAGTCTTTTTTGCAGGACTGATCGAAAAACATGCCGGCACGATCAGCTCGTTGGGTGTGGATTTCAATAACGGTTTTGGCGACCTGATGGCTAAAATCAACTCCCTCCCTGCCGAGCAAAAATCTGCGATTGAGGCGGATATTGCTGCCGCCTTTGCCTCTGGTCCTGCTGTGGCCATGGTCAATTCCGACAAAGGTATTACCAATCTGCATGTGCCCAGCGATGTGATCGTGGACGCCTCTATGCCTGCGATGATCCGTGCCGGCGGCACCATGTGGAACGCCCAAGGCAAGATGCAAGACACGCTGGCGGTGATCCCCGACAGCTCTTATGCGGGGGTCTATCAGGCCGTCATTGACTTTTGCAAGAAAAACGGTGCGCTCGACCCTCGCACCATGGGTTCAGTTCCCAATGTCGGCCTCATGGCACAGGCGGCGGAAGAATACGGTTCGCACAACAAGACTTTCGAAATAGCCGCCGCTGGCACCGTCCGAGTAGTGGCCGAGTGTGGCACAGTGCTGATCGAACACGCCGTCGAAGCAGGGGATGTCTGGCGTGCCTGCCAGACCAAAGACGCAGCCATCCAGGACTGGGTCAAACTGGCGGTCAACCGCGCCCGCTTGAGCCAGACCCCAGCCATCTTCTGGCTCGACCGCCAACGCGCCCACGATGCCCAGATCATCGCGAAAGTGGAAACCTACCTCAAAGACCATGATACAGCAGGACTCGATATCCGCATCATGCCACCCGCAGAGGCTTGTCACTTCAGCCTCGAGCGCATTGCTCAGGGTTTGGATGTGATCTCTGTCACAGGCAATGTCCTGCGCGACTACCTCACCGACCTCTTTCCCATCCTCGAAGTTGGCACCTCGGCCAAGATGCTCTCCATCGTCCCGCTCATGAAGGGGGGCGGTCTTTTCGAGACGGGTGCAGGTGGTTCTGCCCCGAAGCATGTCGAGCAGTTCCTACAGGAAAACTACCTACGCTGGGACTCCCTCGGCGAGTTCTTTGCCTTGGCTGCATCCTTCGAGCACCTAGCTCAAACCTGCGGCCATAAGCACGCACAAATCTTGGCTGATACTCTAGATACCGCTAACGCCGCCTTCTTGGAAAATGACAAATCTCCCTCCCGTAAAGTGGGTGGCATAGATAACCGAGGATCTCATTTCTACCTCGCTCTCTACTGGGCACAGGCTCTCGCCACACAGACTCGTGACACAGAGTTGCAGACAGCTTTCACCCCAGTGGCTCAAGCCCTGTCTGACAACGAAAAAACAATCGTTGCCGAACAGCTTGCTGTGCAGGGCAAGCCGGTCACCATCGGCGGCTATTACCGGCCTGACCCAGCGCTGGCCTCCGCCGCTCTTCGCCCTAGCGAGACTTTCAACCGCATTCTCGACAGTCTGAAATGCTGAAGTTTACCTTATCCTCCGCACCTCTCCTCAGGGTGTGCCATCGCACACGCTGAGCACCACGGAGCGCGAGGAATGTTTTCCACTGTTGACAGAGACTCCGTTTTCTCTCACATTCCCCACCCCTTTACCGAGAGGTAGAGGGGCGAACCGTCCCCACGAGGGGACACCGAAACTAAAAAATATTCCGTAGAAACGGAAGTCCCGATGGTCGGGATCATAAACTGAAAACTATGGCAAACATAAAAGAACTATTCGAAGCAGGGGTGCATTTTGGTCACAGGACACAAAAGTGGAATCCCCGCATGAAACCCTTCATCTACGAGGCACGCAACGGCGTTCATCTCATAGACCTAGAACACACCCATCGTCACCTGCAAGAGGCTGGCGACTACCTCAAAAATCTTGCGAAAAACGGCGACAAAATCCTCTTCGTCGGCTGCAAAAAACCCGCGCAATCCATCATTTGCGAGGCCGCTACAGCTATTGGTTGTTCCTATGTTGCTGACCGTTGGCTCGGCGGCACGCTCACCAACCTTTCCACCATACGCAAAAGCGTTCGCCGCCTCGAGGAAATCGAGAAAATGGAAAAGTCCGGCGAACTCGACAAGCTGCCCCGCAAAGAGGGTGCCGCCATGCGCCGTGAAAAAGCCCGCCTGATCCGCAATCTCGTCGGCATCCGCAACATGGAGAAAATCCCCGCCGCCATCGTCATGGTGGACACCGTCCGCGAGCAGAACGCTCTCTCCGAGGCCAAGCGTCTCAATATCCCTGTGATCGCTATCACAGACACCAATGCCAACCCCGAGGAAGTAGAATTCCCTGTGGCTGGTAACGATGACGCCATCCGCTCGATCAAAATCCTCATCAACACTCTGGCCGAAAGCTACGCCACAGGCCTTGTTGAGTCCGGACGCCAAATCCGCACCGAGAAAACCGACAAAACAGAGGAGCCCGCTCCTGCTGTAGCCACTGCCTGATCGGGCTCTCTCCGACACTCACACCTAACACAGAACGATTGGATAGTTATGGAAATATCTGCTGACATGGTCAAACGCCTCCGCGATCAGACAAGCGCTGGCATGATGGACTGCAAAAAAGCCCTCGCCGAAAGCGCTGGCGACTTTGAGAAAGCTCTCGAATACCTCCGCAAAAAAGGAACGGCAACCGCTGAGAAAAAATCCTCGCGCGATGCCAAGGATGGCGTGATCGCCTCCTACATCCACTTGGGTGGTAAAGTTGGCGTTCTTATCGAAGTGAACTGCGAAACCGATTTCGTGGCCAAAAACGATAACTTCAAAGAACTCGTCAAGGACATCACACTTCAGATCGCCGCAGCCAACCCGCTCTACCTGACCCGCGAAGAGGTGCCCCAGAGCATGCTCGACAAGGAGAGGGAAATTCTCATGGCTCAGATGGAAGCCGATGCGAAAAACGCTAAGAAACCCAAGGAAGTCCTCGAGAAAATCATCACTGGTCGCCTCGACAAGTTCTACTCCACAGCCTGCTTGATGGAGCAAGCTTTTGTCAAAGACCCGGATCGCACGATGAAGGATCTCCTCACTGCGCGCATTCAGGAGTTGGGCGAAAACATTGTGATTCGTCGCTTTGTTCGCTTCCAGGTAGGCGAGCAGCTCTCTAGCTGATTCATTGGGGAGCGCACGCTCCCCAAGTATCTCACCCTGCCTTCGGACACGAGGGGATTCCATCCCCTCGTCCCTTGCAACTGACGCACCCATCGCGCTCTATTGCATCATCTGGGCTGAATATGATCGCCCCAACCTACCGTCCTGTTTAGTATGCTGCCATGACAACGAAGGAACCATCGCTGGCCGAACTCAAAAGCCGCGCCCAACTCCTCAAGCCGGGTATCCGGCTGGGTAAAGCTGGTATTTCCGCCAACTTCCTTGCAGAACTCGATCAATTGCTCTCGAGGCAGAGCTTGGTGAAAGTTCGGTTTGAAGGACATAAAGAAGAGCGCAAGACGCTCGCCGATGCATTGGCTGAGGCCACCCGTTCGAAACTGGTTCTCCAAGTCGGTTTCACAGCTACCTACTACCGCCGCATTATCCTCAATCCCGTAGTTGAGTCATAGGGAAAGCTAACCAGGCGCTTCTCTCCGGCCTTTTCCCTAGTTATCCCAGAGCCCTTATTCCCCAGAATATTTGGAATACAGCCCTGCCTTTTTCAGGAGGTTGGTGTCTGCGAGAATCTCGCTGGTTGGTCCAGAAGCCAGTGGTCTGCCCTCGGACATCACGATTGCATCATCGAACCACGATCTGGCGAAGACGAGGTTGTGGGTGGCCACGGCGAATGTCATGCCGCCCGCGTGCAGTGTGGTAAAGAGATCTATCAAGTCGTCCACCCCTTGCGGGTCGAGATGTGCTGTCGGTTCATCGGCTAGGATGATAGTGGGGTGCATGGCGACAACACCCGCTACGGCGGCGCGTTTTTTTTGTCCACCCGAGAGATGATGCGTGGGCTTATGCCGGAATGCGTCGCAGCCTGTCTGACTGAGTGCTAATTCTGTAGCCTCGGCTACACGGTGTTCATCCCATCCTAGATTGAACGGGCCAAAGGAGACATCCTGCTCGACCGAAGCGGAAAATAGTTGGCTCTCGGTTTCTTGAAAAATAAAGCCGACTCGGGAACGCACCTGCATGAGCCCGTCTTTGGAGTAGTCCATCGGTTTTCCATCGAACCAGACAGAGCCTCGCTGGGGTCGCAAGAGGCCATTGCCCATGAGCATCAGGGTGGTCTTGCCACATCCATTGCGTCCGAGTATGGCGGTGCGCCGTCCTCGGGTTATGCCGAGGTTGACCCCTGACAAGGCGGGGGATCCCCCTGAGTAGGAGTAATGAACCTCCTCGTAACGCAACAGTTCATCAATCATGGTAGGCTTCCATCTCGTGGCTGTGTGCGAGGTGGCTATGACCCCATTCCTTCGAGCAGACCCAGCCGAGCATGCACACGCAGATTAGGGTCATACAGATCATGCGGACTGTATGGCAGGGGGGAATTCTGTGCAAGACGCGTAGGGTGCCTTGGTAGCAGCGGGCATCGAGAGCACGAGAGAGGCGGTGTGTATGGTGGATAGAGAGGGTAAAGAGGTTGAAGACCAGCAGGGAGGAGGAGCGGAACGCCGTGCGCCACGAAACCCACCCGCTTCGAGCCGATTGTGCCGTCTGGATAGCAGAGGCTGTGGCGGCAAATAGCCCGATCATCCGGTAGGTGAGCACGATCAATTCCGTCACCAATCCCGGTAATCCATGGCGGCTCAGAAACGAAGTCATCTCGACTACCGGGGTGGAGAGGGTCAAAAAGAGGAGGGCCGTGAACCCCAAGAGTGACTTGCCCACCAGCAGCACAGCGGTGTCCAGCGTCTCGCGAGTGATAGCCACGCCCCACGAGCCATGCACTTGCTGTTGCCAGAGGATGTCGTGAAGCTCGGCAGTCTCGCCCCACGCTACAGTCAGCACGAGTCCCGATGGTAGGAGAAACAGAGCGGGTATCGCCAAAAGCCTGAGGTAGAGAACAGGAGGGTGTCCGAGCACCGTCAAGTTCCAGAGACTCAGGCCAGCAAAAAGCATCCAGACCACATCACTGTGCCGACTCAAGAGCGATGCGAGGAGAAAGGCACCAGACCACAGGAGTTTTTCGGCGGGGCTGACGCCTCGCCAATGACTCCTGCACGCTAGGTCGTCAAGAAGCATACTTGCTGCGCGCCATCATCCACCCCAAGCCGAAGCAGAATAGCCCGGCACCTGCAGCGGCTTGCATGGCGAAAAGCATGCTCTCAATCTCTCCCGAGGGAGGGGACCAGAGGCTTTCAAACCACGGCTGGTAATCAGGGCGAATCTCTTGGATGACCGCTTCGGCTTGGGTGTCCGCACCGGCGAATTCGATGTTCTCTTTGCTGTGGTGGAGGTAGAGGGGTAGGATCAGGATCAGGGCAGCTGCAATCAGCAGTATGATATTGTTTTTCATCAAAAATTCCTTTCGGTAGATCAGGCTGTTTGTGTGGTCGGGTGTGGTCGGATACCGAGTAGAGCCAAGTCGCAGGCACTATATTTGAGCAAGAGATTCACCACCACAACGGTCAGCAACCCCTCGACAACAGCGAGCGGTATCTGGGTGATGGCAAAGATGCCCAAAAATTTGGCAAGGCTGGCAGCCAAGCCACCCGCTGGATCTGGGAAAGCCACGGCGAGCTGGAACGAGGTGACTACATAGGTGAACAGATCCGAGAACATCGCTGCCAAGAAGACTGAGGGTCCCAAGGGGAGACGGGATTTTTGGGCGAGTTGGAAGATAACCCACGCGGCCAGAGGCCCGGCAATAGCCATGCTAAAAGCATTGGCACCCAAGGTGGTGATACCCCCGTGCGCCAACAGGAGCGCTTGAAAGAGGAGCACGAGCGAACCCATGACCACCATCGGCATCGGCCCAAAAAGCACAGCGCCCAGCGCCACTCCAGTCGGGTGCGAGCAGGAGCCTGTCACACTCGGCATTTTCAGAGCGCTCAGCACGAACGCGAACGCGCCTACCATGGCTAAGAGCAGCTTGATGCTGGGATTGTCTTGCACTTGTCGTTGGATACTTCGCAGACCTGCGAATAGGAACGGCAGACTGATGATGGTCCACAGCAGAGCCATGGGGTAGGGAAGGAAACCTTCCATGATATGCATGCCCAACACGGGCATGCCGACGATTGTCAACATACTGCTCCTTTCGCTGGTTGCTCGCCAGCTACGAGTTCACTCTTCGGGTCGGTCTTCCGGCTCACGGTGCAAAACCCATATTTGGAGTTTGCTCACCTCACTACACAGCAAGGTTTTTTCCGTTTACGGCGGCGGCACCGCGCCAGGATTTCACTGGCTTCCCTATGTTGTCTCTTCCTTGGAGACACCCGAAAAGTTGTGGCACGACCAAGGCCACTCCACACGCTGACTCTGTGGATAATCTGGTTTTTCTGTCAATATAATTTCCCCCTCCGCGCCTCCGCGTGAGAT
>DYRQ01000066.1 GCA_020718645.1 Verrucomicrobium spinosum | reverse complement strand
CGCTTCTATCTTGCCGACAATATGTTACGCCATTTCCATCAACACAAATATGCCTATTATGCCTGGAAATGGGTTGCCATCCAGTGAATTCACCTATTAACTTTCAATGGTGATTTTTTCATTAGCAAAAGGGCAGTATTGAGAATCTATATGACAATAGATCATTCCTTTCTGAGTTGGGGATCTCTTCGGCGTGCGGTTGTGGAGGTGAGTGTGTTGTCTAGGCTGCTGTGTATGGTGCGTCATCTTGGGTGTGTGTTGGGGCTTTGGCTCATGGGGCAAGCAGTGTTTTTGACGACTGCAGTGGCGCAAGAGGCTCCGCCGAAGCAGGTCTTGCGATTTGCTATTTTTGGGTATCTGGGTGTGGAAGAAACCCGTGCAAAATATGAGCCCTTGGTAGCCTACCTGAACGAGATTCTCCCACACGAAAAAGTGGTATTGGAGGTGCTCTTGCAGGATGAAATCTACCGACGCGTCGGTGAGCACAGCCTAGATATCATCACCACCAACCCCTCTCACTTTTTGAGTATCCGCCACAGCTACCCACTGACTGGTGTGCTGGCTACGCTCCTGCATAATAACAGGGGGCAGCCCATCCGAGATTTGGGCGGTGCCATAGTGGTTCGAAACGACCGCAGTGATTTGCGAATAGTGGAGAATTTGCGTGGCAAAGTCATTGCTGCTCCTAGTCGCAATAATCTAGGAGCCTACCGCACCCAGCTTTACGAATTGCACTCGCGGGGGGTGCAGGAGGGCGACTTCACTTTACTGCCTACGCCGGTGATGAAAGAGGGTCTGAGAGCGGTGCTGGAGAGGAGAGCCGACGCCTGTTTTCTGCGCGATGGAGTGTTGGAAAAGATGATGGCTGAGGGTGAGGTAGAGGCGAGAGACATCCGGCTGTTGAACGAACAGAATTTCCCTCATTTCCCACACCGAGTCTCCACTGCGCTGTATCCTGAATGGCCTGTGTTTGCACTGCCGCATGTGCCAGAGCGTTCGGTGCGTCATTTTGCAGCGGCACTGCTCTCCTTGGAGCCGCAGCATCCGGCTGCCAAGGCCGCAGGTATCTACGGCTATACGATCCCGGCAGATTATTTGGCGATAGAAAAATTATCCAAAGCCCTGCGGCTTCCGCCCTTTGATTCAGTGCCTGAGTTTTCCCTGAGGGACATTTGGCAGCGATACCAAGGGTGGATTTTGGCGTTGATAGGAGCCTTGGCACTAGCCTTCGGATTTTTTGTAGTGAGTGTGGCGCTCGGATTTGGAGCCCAACGAGCCAACCAGCGCATGCGCACGATTTTGCACTCCGTAGGCGAGGGTATTTACGGGGTGAATCTCGAGGGCATTTGCACTTTTTGTAATGAGGAGGCTCTGAAGATTCTGGGTGCTACAGAAAATCAGTTAGTCGGCCACGATCAGCACGCAGTATTCCACCACCACTATCCTGACGGCAGCCACTACCCTCATCAGGAGTGCCCTATTTCCATGACTTTAAAGGATGGGAAGCCTCGGCGCACGGAAGAATGGTTCTTCCGAGCCGACGGCCATGGTTTCCCCGTGGATATTTCAGTGGAGCCTCTGTATGAACGATCACAGTTGGTCGGTGCTGTTGTGGCGTTTCAAGACATTACGCAGCGTAAATTGGCGGAAAAACAACTGCGCGAGGTGGAGGAAGATCAAGCGCTGCTCTTGCAAAATATTGATGTGGGGGTTGTATTGATTGATCCTGCCACCCATGTCATTACTGCCGTGAATTCTACAGCGACCCTTATGTTTGGGGCTCCAGCCGACCAGATGCAAGGGCGTGCTTGTCACAAAGCGATGTGCCCTTCACAAGAGGGATCCTGTCCGATTACTGATTTGGGTTTCGAGGTGGATCATGCCGACCTAGTGCTCGTGCGTGCCAACGGAAGCCACATTCCCATATTAAAATCGGTGAAGCGAATCATGCTCCGGGGCAAGCCGCTGTTGCTCGAGACTTTTATTGATATCAGTGATCTCAAAAAAGCAGAACGAGATCTTCTGCAAGCTAAACTCCAAGCCGAGGCAGCCAGCATCGCCAAAAGCGAATTTTTGGCCAATATGAGTCATGAAATACGGACGCCGATGAATGGGGTAATTGGCATGACAGGCTTGCTGTTACATACGAACCTATCTGAGGAGCAATGGCACTTTGCTGAGATGATCAAGACTAGCGGGGAAGCCTTGTTGCGCATTATCAACGATATTCTTGATTTCTCGAAGATTGAAGCGGGCAAACTCGAGTTGGAAAAAGTGGACTTCGACTTGCAGAATCTGCTGGAAGACTTCGCGTCAAGCATGGCACTCAAAACATACGAAAAAGATCTGGAGTTACTTTGCTCTACTGCCACCGATGTGCCGACTCTTCTCTCAGGCGACCCTGGGCGTCTCCAGCAGATTCTTACCAACCTCGTGGGTAATGCCATGAAGTTCACTCAGCATGGAGAAGTGGTCATCAGGGTGGAGAAGGTGGAAGAAAATCGTGGGAATCAGGGTATGAACTGCCTCCTCCGGTTTTCTGTGCGCGACACCGGCATTGGCATCCCGGAGGATAAGATCGAACTGCTATTCCAGCATTTCACACAAGTGGATGCTTCGATGACTCGGCGCTATGGTGGCACTGGTCTGGGTTTGGCTATTTCCAAGCAGCTCGCAGAAAAAATGGGTGGCACGATTGGAGTAAGCAGTGAGGAGGGGCGGGGCTCTGAGTTCTGGTTTACCGTGCGTTTTGGTTTGCAAAATAATGCGGTGCAGATGCAGAGACTCCCTATCGCAGAACTTTCTGGGCTTCGGGTGCTGGTCGTGGACGATAATGACACCAGCCGCAGCATTTTGGTGGCTCATCTGCTCAGTTTTGGTATGCGCCCTGAAACAGCTCCCGATGGACCCACGGCGCTGCAGTCGCTCTATCGTGCAGTATCTGCCCAGGATCCGTTTCCGCTGGCTATTGTAGATCAGCAGATGCCAGGCATGGACGGGGAATCTCTGGGGCGTTCAGTGAAATCTGATACCAAACTCGCAGAGACGCGTTTGGTCTTGCTGAGCCAGTTGATGGCGCAAAACGAGAGACCATGGCTCCGTGAGTCTGGATTTGTCAGTTGTGTCAGTAAGCCAGTCCGAATCAGCGCGCTCAGACAGGAACTTTGCAAGGCTCTCTCTGTCCATGTCCCAGACGGATCGCCACTCCCCGCCGAGAGTCCATTGCCCGCGCTCCCCGCACAGAAGGTCGCGACGATCCCTGACTTTTCGCAATGCAAGGCACGGATACTTCTGGCCGAAGACAACATGGTAAACCAGATGGTGGCAGTGGGTATGCTCAAAACCATGGGTCTTACTGCTGATACTGTAGGAAACGGACAAGAAGCTTTAGAGGCTCTCAAAAAGCAGCCGTATGACTTAGTGTTTATGGATGCGCAAATGCCAGTCATGAGTGGGCTGGAGGCCACGAGGCTTATCCGCGATCCAAATTCACGCATGGGCTGTCGCTCGATACCAATCATTGCCATGACGGCAAACGCCATGCCCGGCGACAGGGAAAAGTGTATTGAAGTTGGCATGAATGACTACCTGCCCAAGCCCGTCTCCTCTCAAAGACTGGCTTTAGTGCTCGAAAAATGGCTCCCCTCGGAGGAGCGGGATAGCCCGCGACCAAAGCAGTCCGACCAGACGAACAGGCTCGTCCCCGACTCGCATAGCTTGCGGGCGGTGTTCGACCCCGCATTGTTGGTCGAGGTGATGGGGGGGAACAAGGAGTCTGCGGCGGAAGTCCTGAGGGTGTTTGTGGATAATCTCCCACCCCAGATCCAATCCCTGCGTAGTTCTATTGAAGTTGGCGATATTGCGGCGGCGGAAATCCAGTCTCACGGCATCAAAGGAGCTGCGGTTAGCGTCGGTGCTGAGGCAGTGCAAATCCATGCCTACGCATTGGAAAGAGCGTGCCGAGCCAAGGATGCGGAGAGCTTGCCAACACTTTTGAAATCGCTGGAAGCTTCTTGCGCAGATTTGAGGCACGCTATCACGCAGCACCTTGCCTAACGCAGGGTTCGCTGATAACAGGCTTTTGTGCTAGGTGCTGTTGTGTCGGGGTTATGCCGAGGTCTGCTCAGAAAACACATGCACGGCGCTTTCTTTTTTTCTTTTCCAGAGTATCTTGATTCACGGAGGCTCTACTTATGATCGTCGGAATACCCAGAGAAATCAAAGCCCAAGAAAACCGTGTCGCCATGGTGCCCGGCGGCGTTTACCAGCTCGTGAAACGAGGCCACAACGTGCTCGTCGAGTCTGGTGCAGGTGCGGGTTCTGGTTTCCCGGACGAGATGTATCATCATGCTGGGGCCGAGATGATCTCCTCCCACGAGGAGGTTTTTTCTCGGGCGGAACTGGTGGTGAAAGTCAAAGAACCCTTGCCGGAAGAATACCCGCTCTTGCGCCGTGGGCTTATCCTTTTCACCTACCTTCACTTGGCAGCTTCGAAGTCCCTGACCGATGCACTGCTGGCCTCGGGTGTCACGGCTATTGCCTACGAGACCATCGAGCAGAATCGCCGTCTTCCTCTGCTCGAGCCGATGAGTGAGATTGCCGGTCGCATGTCCATCGTTGTGGGCGGGTATTTTCTCGAAAAACACCGCGGCGGCAGCGGCGTTCTACTGGGCGGTGTGCCCGGCGTTTTGCCAGGTAAAGTGGTCGTGATTGGTGGTGGCACCGCAGGGGTGAATGCCGCCCGCATGGCCACGGGGCTCGGAGCCGATGTGACCATCCTCGAGGTGGATCTCGAAAAAATGCGGTTTCTCGACATCACCCTGTCCAAAGCCCACACCCTTTACTCGAGCGAGACGCATCTCGAAGAGGTGTTGCCTGAGACCGATCTCTTGATCGGTGCCGTGTTGGTTCCAGGTGCCAAAGCGCCAAAACTGATCTCACGCCAGATGCTTCGCACGATGCGTCCGGGCTCGGTGCTCGTGGATATCGCCATTGACCAAGGAGGCTGTGTGGAGACCAGCCGCCCCACCACGCATGACACCCCCATCTTCGTCGAAGAAAATGTGATACACTATTGCGTGGCCAATATGCCTGGTGCTTATGCTCGCACCGCGACCCAAGCTCTCACCAATGTGACACTCCCCTTCGTGGAAAGCATCGCTGACCGCGGTCTCGCGGAGGCTTGTCGCTGGCAGCCCGCAATACTCGGCGGCATCAATTGTCACGGCGGGCAGCTCCATCTCGCAGCCGTTGCCAATGCCCACGGGCTTCCGCTTTCGCCCTTGTCTCTCGAGTAGTGTTTTCCATGAGTTTACCTGAAGCCTCTGAATTGCGGCATCTCTCCGATTATCTCGCGCCGGGGGATCGCCCTATCTCCGGAGGGGATTGGGACGGCTTCACTTGCTCTCCGATCATCTCTGCGACGCACCCTCACTTCGATGAGGTCTATGCGGTGCTTTGGGAGGAATTTGGCCACAAGAACGAACTCGAATCCCGCGCTACCCTCGAGCACCGCTTGGGGTGGACGCCAGCGGCTCCTGTTGGGAAAAACTTGTTTTACTATCAGATGATGGAAATAAGGCGGGGGGAGGAGTTGGTGGCAGTGCGAGACCACACCGCCATCTGGCACCCCACACAGGGGAATCATGTGGTCGTGCATCTCTCCCATGCCCTCGTTCTCCCACCGTGGCGAGGGAGCGGCATCGCTGGGTGGCTCCGCGCTGTGCCTGTCCTGACAGCTCGTGCTCTTGCCAGTGCTGCAGGACTGGTCGAGCCCCGCCTGACACTCTGTGCCGAGATGGAGGCTTGGGACGCGGCTCAGGTGGACAGGGTGGTGCGTCTGAAGTCTTACCAGAAAGCTGGGTATTCCATGGTTGATCCCGAACTAGGCTATGCCCAGCCCGACTTTAGGACATCGGATGTCCTAGACTCCTCGGGCGGAGCTGTGCCACTTCCCTTGTGTCTTGTAGTTCGCCGCGTTGGTCACGAGGGAGAAACCTCTATGCCGTGGCTCGAAGTGCAGCACTCCGTGCACGCTCTTTACAGGATGTATGCAGTGACTATGCGTGCTCGGGACATGGCTGTGCTCTGGGAGTGGGCGGAGAGATTGCCGACCGCGGGGGCCTGTGCTCTCGTTCCGCCCGCACAACCCTGATCTGCGGAATAGACATTGACCCGTGCAGTTGTGCGCATGGGAGGCTGAGGATCTGGCTTACTTTCTCAATACGCGGTCGAGAACATCCCAAACACCTTTGGCCCCCTGTTCGATCGTCTCTTTGACATCGCCTGGGATGGCTTGGATCACCGAGGTGATGGCGGCTGAGAATAGGCGCGGGGTCAGGTCTTCCTCGGGCTTGCTTTTGGTGCCCTTGAGGTGCACCGCCGTCCAGAGTAACCCGTCTCGTTCTTCAGTGAAGACAGTATCCTTGGCTCCTGGTAGGGCAGCAACTACTTGCGGGGTGACCCCGAGTTGGAATTCGCCCCGCATCTCTTCGCCTGCTTGCTGGTAGCTCCCTGTGCTCTGCATGAGGCCACGGGAATCGAGCAGGATGTTTTCTACAGTCAGGATGCCATCACGCCAGAGAACATCTCCCTGCGCTTGGTGAAACTGGATTTTCCTGAGGCTGTCCATGCCCGTGAGTTTGGCTGCTTTTTCGAGGGCGGGCAGCGCCTCTACTCGGGCTTCGAGGATTTGCACTTTACCTTGGGCCACAGGGGATCCCTGTTCGGTTTTTATAAAGATCACGCCATCGGCTAATCCGAACAATCTCGCTTTCCAGTCCTCTCCCAACAGAGGTTGTATATCCAATTTATCCAGAGCCACCTGGGCATCTATCGCACCGGGATGCTCTTGGAGGTCTATGGCGCCTGTGAACGATACGGCTCCGCTGCCCCCGGCCCCGAGTTTGCTTTGGGAAATGATGAGGGTCGAGGGTTTGATCCGGGCTGCGAGAGTGGAGATTCCCAGCTTGGGGAAGCCCGGTAAATCCAGTTTGCCACCCTTGCCGTTCAATAGCCAGTCTTTCCCCTCTGGATGAGCTTGGACTCCCATGCCTTGGATCGAGCCGCGTCTGTTGCCGCCCATGGGCCAACTCACATCCACGGCGCTGGCAGATACCCGGTCGGCGGGTGGGGTGGTGGTAGGCTGGTCGTGTTTCTTGGTTGGTTGGGAAAGAGGTGGGGTTGCTGGCGAGGACGCATCGTCCATCACCGGGTCGGTCGAGGGTGCTTTGATGTCGAGGGAGACTTGCGCCATCTCGACTGATGAAGCTCGAAAGCGCCGAGTCCAGAGCGAGCTGAGATCAGGTTCGACGCGGATCTGCTGGAGGGTCAACGAGCGCACCGGGCTGTTGTCATGGCCTCTGGCTTCGATGCTATCGAGGTGCAGGGAGGAGCTGTCCCAGCGCATCGGCGATACCTGGACTTGGGCTCGGAGCACTTTGCCTAGCTCGAGCTGGGCGGTCAGCCTTGCCGTGTCGCTGCCCAAAAAAGAGGTTGCAGCAAAATAGGCGATGGCAAAGGCTGCGCCTGCCAGAAGCATGAGTGACAGAAGTCCGGCAGCTAGCCAGCGGGTGTTGAAGCGAGATGTGGGTGCCATAGCTTTCTCTATGGTGGTGGAGATGCAAAATTTTTCAATCGGCTTTTCTTGCCATACCGTGTAGAGCTGACTTCCATGCTAGAACTGAGGGCTGTCTCCTGTCACGCTCCCGGCGATCCCGATCGCCTATTGCTCAACAAGGTCAATCTCCGATTTCCCCGGGGTCACTTTGGTGCCATCGTCGGCCCCTCGGGCTGTGGCAAGAGCACGCTGATCAAGGTGATCTCTGGTATCATAGCCCCCAGCGATGGCGCGGTCTTCTGGGACGGGCGCGATCTTGATACCGAGGAGGATCTGCCCCCTGGCGAGATTGGTTATGTCCCGCAATTTTCTATCGCCTACGACGATCTTACTGTGGCTGAAAACATCCTGACGGCATTCCGTCTGCGTGTCACTGGTCTCGACGAAGACCAGCGAGCCAAACGCACGGATCGGCTGCTGGATCAAGTGGGGCTCGACGGTATTGCGGATCGCCGCACCAAGGTGCTCTCGGGTGGTCAGAAACGCCGCCTCGCTCTCGCGCTCGAGCTGGTCAGTTCCCCTTCGCTGCTCCTGTGCGACGAGGTCACGAGTGGCCTGGACATTGCCTCGGAGGACGACATTGTGCAGCGCCTGAGCATCGTGGCCAAGCGCCACGATAGCGTCGTGCTCAGCGTCACCCACAGCCTGCGTCACATGGCTCTCTACAACTCTGTCACGGTGCTCTATGACGGGCGCGTGGCCTACCATGGTCCCTGCGACAAGGTGCTCGAGCATTTCGGGGTCTGGGCTCCTGAGGATATTTTTGCGGCGCTCGCTACCGAGAAATCTGAGTATTGGGAACAATACGCTTTTTCAGAAAACAAACAGGCTGCGAGCGATAAAAAAGAGAGTGTGGTGGTGCCCTCTCCGAACGAAACCGAGATGGAAGAGGAACAGGTGGTCAAAGACAACCGCGTGGCCGACCCGCTCACGCAATTTTCCGTCTTGCTGGAACGCCGTTTGACCCTCTTCTGGCGCGACCCTTCTCAGATCTGGCTCCAGGTGGCGCTTGTGGTTCTGTTTCCCGCGCTCGTGACGCTGTTCGCTTACCAAGGATTGCCAGACATCCGCAATCTCACCATGGACATGGGGGGTGATTTTGTCAGCCAAGCCAAAGAGGCGATTGCTTTCACGGCTCAGACAGCCAAGGTCGGCGGTCTGGTCTCGGGGCTGATCATGTTCCAAGTGGTTTTGCTGACGCTCATGGCCTCGAACAATGCTGCTCGTGAAGTGGTTTCCGAGCGCGTGGTATTTGAAAAAGAGAAATTGGCGGGACTGCACACCAGCAGTTACTTGGCGAGCAAACTTGTTTTCCTCGGGATCCTCGTCTTGGTTCAATCTCTGTGGATGGGGCTTTTTGTGAAATTCGTCTGCCACTTCCCCGGTCCCATGCTGCCGCAGCTCACGGCGTTGCTCATGGTGAATGTCGGGGTCACGGCCACCTGTCTAGCCATCTCGAGTTGGAGCACTTCCACAGAGAAAGCCTCGCTCCTCTCCATCTACTTGGTGGGGTTCCAGCTTCCTCTCTCCGGTGCGGTGTTGCCGCTCCCCGAGGCTCTGGGGCCGCTGGTGCGCCCGTTTATCGCCTCTTACTGGAGTTGGTCGGGTTTTGTGCAGACGATGAAAGACACCCGTTTTTACGACCTGATCTACGCGATGACACAGACGCCGCTGAGCCCACTTTCCGCGTGCCTCTGGGTGTTGCTCTTGCACGGTGTCATCGGCGTGGCCGGCGCTTATCTCGGTTGCTGGCGTGGACGCTGGCAAGATTAACCGCAGGCTCTGCGATGGCAGGCTGCGCCTGTTGTTACTTTCACTCTCGTTTTTAGGTAGAGCCATAGACTCGCTGTTCTCCCCCCCCAGAACTCAGGTCCCGCTCAGATGTCGGAGCTTTTGAGGTAATGGGCAGTTCGGTGTAAAATTTGGGTGAAGTCTCTGGACGCCCATGCTAGAACAGGGCGCATGCAGATGCAAAGTAAGACTCGGTGTAGCCCGCGCAGGTGTTACCTCCTCTGGTGGGTGGTGGCCGTGTGTCTCTGGTTGGCGCCAGGGTGGCTGGGTGCTGCTGATAAAGGTAAAGGCAAGCAGCCGGTGGCTTTGCCCGCTGAAAAACCCGCCACGGTGCGGTGGTTTGGGCACGGCTTTTTTCAGATCATTTCTTCCACGGGTATTCGTGTGGTGTTTGATCCCTTTGAACGCGGGGTCTTGCCGTATCCTTTACCGCCGAAGATCATGGGGGATGTGGTGCTGATCACTCACGAGTCCGAGACGATGGGCACGAGTGCATCCGAGCAGATCAGTGGGGCGCCGCAGGTTTTCCGCAGCACGATGGCGGTAGGTATCAACCGAGGGAGTGGTTTGCTGTTCAAGGGGAGCAAGAGTTTCCGCAACATGGACAAGGGCACCATCGGCGGGCGGAATGTGATGTATTCCTTCAAAATTGATGGAGTCTATTTTGCGAACCTCGGTGCGCTGGGGCATACGCTGAACACTCAGGAGATCGCTGATATCGGGGTGGTGGATGTGGTGATCATGCCGGTGGGTTTCTGCGACTTGCTGACCGCGAAGATGGCTCTGGAGGTGGCGGCTGCGTTGAAGGCGAAAATCTTGGTGCCTTCCTACTATGCGACGGCTTACACTTCGGGTCTGAAACTCGGCACGGTTGACGCGTTTCTCGCTGAGGCACCGGGAGTGCCAGTGCGCAGATTGGAGAGTAACCAGTTTGGAATCAGCCCGGCCTCTTTGCCCGAGGTGATGGAAATTTGGGTGCCGGCTCCGCCTGCGCCACCTACGGAGAACCCATCGTGAAAATTCTTGTTATTGGATCTGGCGGGCGTGAGCACGCGCTGTGTTGGAAATTTCTTAAAAGCCCCCGCGTGTCGGCGGTCTATTGTGCTCCCGGCAACGCGGGCACAGCTACGATCGCGCAGAATGTGCCCATCGCTGTGGACGATCTGGCGGGTTTGGTTGACTTCGCTGCACGGGAGAAAATAGACCTGACTTTTGTGGGGCCTGAGGCTCCTTTGTGTGCCGGGATTGTAGATTTGTTTGAGTCGAAGGGTCTGGCGGTATTCGGTCCGAATGCCTCGGCGGCGAGGCTGGAGGGGAGCAAGGTATTCACCAAGGACATCTTGTTGCGTTACGGCATACCCACGGCCCAGGCCGGCAGTTTTACCGTGGCGGCGGAAGCCAAGGCTTTTAGCGCGTCGCTGGGCTACCCGCAGGTGGTCAAAGCCGATGGTCTCGCGGCGGGTAAAGGGGTGATCATCGCTCCAGATGCCCTTACCGCTGAGAGTGCGATCGAGGATATTTTGGATAAAAAAGTGTTCGGGGCTGCCTGCGGAGCCGTGGTGGTGGAAGAATTTTTGGAAGGCGAGGAGGCCTCCTTGCACCTGCTCGTCAGTGGCAGCGACTACGCCGTGCTACCCTCGTCGCAAGATCACAAACGGATTGGAAATGGAGACACCGGCCCGAACACGGGAGGCATGGGCGCCTATTCCCCGGCGCCTGTCCTCGATGCCGCTGCGGTGAAGACGGCGGAGGAGACCATCGTGAAGCCATTGCTCGCGGCTTTCGAGAAAGAAGGCATTCATTACAAAGGCATTCTTTACGGTGGCTTGATGGTGGGTCCCAAGGGCATCCAAGTGCTGGAGTTCAACTGTCGCTTTGGCGATCCCGAGACGCAAGTGTTGATGCCCCAGCTCGACAACGATCTTGTAGATCTTTGTGAGGCGGTGATAGGTGGCAGCCTGGGCTCCGTGCAGGTCAAGCTGGCAGCAGGTGCTGCCGCGTGTGTCGTGATGGCGGCTGGCGGGTATCCCGGAGACTATGCCAAGGGAACGCCTATCGCCGGTGATTTGGGCGACCAACCCGATTCGATGGTCTTTCATGCAGGCACAACCATGGCGGGCGAGCAGCTTGTGACCGCGGGCGGGCGAGTTTTGGGTGTGACGGCATGGGGAGCCGACATCCGCGCTGCTATAGATGCGGCCTATCGTCGTGTCGGGGGTGTCAGTTTTTCTGGGGCACAATTTCGCACGGATATTGCAGCCAGGGCACTTTCGCGCTAGGTTCACCTCGATGAATGTTGCTCGATCAATCTGCTGGCTCGCCGCCTTGATGACCTTGGGTGGTCTGGCGGCTTCTGCTGCCGATAGCTCGAAAGCGGGGCAAGAAATTCTCGATGCTGTGAAATCCCATTATGTGGATCCTGCGGCATGGTCAGATGGGCAACTCAACGACGCCATCCTTGCTGGGCTCTCTCAGAAATTGGGACCTGGTATCGAGGTGGTGGTGCCGTCTGACGCGCCTGCTGTTCAGAGAGCTCCTTTCTATTCCGAGGTGCTCGAGGAGCAATTCCTTTACGCGAGGCTTCGTTCTTTTTCTGATCCTGCTGCTTTAGCCTCTCTCGGGTCGCGGCTGTCCGGCGAGTCGGCTTCAAAAAAACGCCCTGTAGCAGTCGTGCTGGATCTGCGGGATTTCGAGGATCACAAATCGTTTGATAAAGTTCCCGCAGTGGCATCCTTGTTTCTGCCAGCAGATCAGAAACTGTTCAGCATGATCAACAAGACTGGAAAGAAAGAGGAATACAAATCGCTCACCGGGGAGCCTTCTCTGCTGCCTTTGGCGGTCTTGGTGAATCGTGGAACAGAGGGCTCGCCCGAGGTCTTGGCCTGGTGCATTCGTGAGCAGCGACGGGGCATAGTGGTTGGGGTGCCAACAGCCGGTAAACCGGTGGCTTACACCGAAGTTTCCCTGCCCGATGGTCGTTTGGTGCGGGTGGCGAGTAAAAAAGCGTTGAAGGCGGATGGTTCTCCGCTCTTTCCCAATCCCATCAAGCCAGACATCACCGTGACTCTTTCCCCCGAGGAAGAGGCTGCTTTGACCCCGGCTATCGAGGCGGGTGCCATGGCGGATTTGGTCAAGGAACACCACTCATACTCCCGTCAAAACGAGGCAGCTCTCGTGCGGGGTGAGAACCCGGAAATTGACGCCTATCGCGAAGAGATGGAGTCGAAAAAAAAATCGCCCGGCGAGGAGCAGAAAAAAACAACTATTCCGAGGGATGAAGCGCTTTTGGCCGCGCTTGATATTTTTAGGGCGATCACCGCTCTCGAGATCAAACCTGTTTATCGCCCAGTCCAAGTCGAGAACCGTTCCGCGCAGGCAACTCCCAACGACCCATCCCCAAGCGCGACACAAACAGAAGCTCCAGACACCCACCACAGATGAAACAAAAAATACTCTTCGTCTGCACGGGCAACATCTGCCGCAGCCCCATGGCTGAGGGTATCGCCCGCCAGATGTTTGGCGCCGACCTCTACGAAATACAGAGCGCCGGTCTTGCCGCCCCCCACGGTCAGCCCCCAAGCCAGAACGCGGTCTCGGCTGCCAAAGCCCTCGGCATAGACATCTCCCATCAGCGCAGCAAACCCCTGACTGCGGCGATGGTGCGCGAATCCGATGCCATTTTTGTCATGACCTACTCGCACATGGACATGATGCTCACCCTTTTCCCGTCCTCCGCGGACAAGATTTTTTTGGCGCGTGAATTCACGCCCGCTAAATCTCCCCGCGACCGGGAAGTCGCCGACCCCTACGGTGGCTCGCTGGACATCTATCAAAAGACTGCCCGGCAACTCCAAGAAACCATGCCGGACATTCTGGCATTCCTGAAAACCTATAACATCCCTGACACTATGGCTAAATCCCACCACTCCCGAGTCCACATCGCTATCGGAGCCGACCACGGCGGCGTCCAGCTCAAAACCCAACTCCTCGCCTGGCTCACTGGCGAGGGCTACCATGTCACTGACTTCGGTTCGGGTGGCGATGAGCCTGTGGATTACCCCGACTACGCCTCTGTGGTGTCCAACACGGTTGCGGGACGCCAAGCGGACTTCGGTATTTTGATCTGTAAATCTGGTATTGGTATGAGCATCGCCGCCAATAAGGTGGACGGCGTGCGCGCTGCCCTAGTGCATAGCGAGTCCACCGCGGTCACCAGCCGCGAACACAACGACGCCAATGTTCTTTGCCTCTCTGCTTCCGAGACCGATTTCGAGCAGGCCCAGAAAATCCTCCGCGTCTGGTTGACGACCTCTTTCGCAGGTGGACACCATGAAGAGCGTGTGCGCAAACTCAGCTCCGAGGCGCTTGCCTGTCCCTCTGTCCCACACCTCGCTGCGACCGACCCTGCCGTATTTGCCGTGGTTCAAGCGGAAGAAAAACGCCAGTCGCAGAACATCGAACTGATCGCCTCAGAAAACTTCACCAGCCGCGCTGTCATGGAGGCTCAAGGCTCCTGCCTGACCAATAAATACGCCGAGGGATACCCGGCTAAGCGCTGGTATGGCGGTTGCGAAAATGTGGATGTCGTCGAGCGCCTTGCCATAGACAGGGCCAAGGAAATATTTGGTGCTGACCACGCCAATGTGCAACCCCACTCCGGTAGCCAAGCCAATATGGCTGTCTATTTTTCCGTGCTCCAGCCCGGCGATAAAATACTGACCATGGATCTCTCCCACGGCGGTCACTTGACCCACGGACACAAGATGAATTTTTCCGGACGCCTTTTCGAGGTGGTTCACTACGGGGTTAGCCCTGAGACAGAGTGCATTGATTATGACGCCCTCGAGAAGCTGGCGCTTGAATGTAAGCCCCGCATGATCACCGCGGGCGCTTCGGCCTATTCGCGCACCATAGACTTTGCCCGCATGCGCTCGATAGCTGACAGCGTCGGGGCTTATCTCTTCGTGGACATGGCTCACATCGCTGGGTTGGTCGCCGCCGGGGTTCACCCCTCGCCCGTGCCCCATGCTGATTTTGTGACCTCTACCACGCACAAGACCCTGCGCGGTCCGCGTGGGGGGATCATCCTCTGCCGCGAAAAATATGCGAAGGATATAGATTCACACCTCTTCCCAGGATGCCAAGGTGGCCCGCTGATGCATGTCATCGCTGCCAAGGCCGTTTGCTTTGGCGAAGCCCTGCAACCCGCTTTCAAAACTTACCAGCAGCAGGTCGCCAAAAACGCCCGCGCTCTCTGCGATGGCATGAAGCGCCATGGCTACCGCATCGTCTCCGGCACCACCGACAACCATGTCATGCTGGTAGATTTGCAGCCCAAAAATATCACTGGCAAAGACGCTCAGGAACTCCTCGATAAAGCGGGTATCACGGTCAATAAAAACGCCATCCCGTTTGACAAGCAGAGCCCATTCAAAGCAGGAGGCATCCGTTTGGGGAGTCCCGCTGTCACCACGCGCGGCTTTCAGGAAAACGAAATGCTCGAGGTGGCCGATCTCATCCATGCGGTTCTCTCGAGCGGGGATGACCAAGCCAAGATAGCGTCCGTGCGTCAGCGCGTGCTTGATCTCACCTCCCAATACCCCCTGCCGAGCTAATCGGCGGGTTTGGGTTCAGAGAGAGTTCGCCGACTCCTTAAACATTGTTCTCCAGCAGAGGTGCCGGCTAACGAATAGTAGCCCGGTATCCCCATGGCGAGAGCTTTTGCTGTTGGTATTTAGAGCCTGTCCGCAAGGACGGCATTTTCAAAAAGCTCTATGGCCACCATT